>JBAQHA010000594.1:0-13395 GCA_049288075.1 Oricola sp. | reverse complement strand
ACAATTCCCATCTGCACATTTCCTGGACGGCCCTCGACGGCGGCGAGGGCGGACCGGCCTTCATGTTCGGACTGGAGCCGGAATACCTGACGATCGGCTGTGGCACATTCGCGTTCCCGCCGGCCCTGCTCGACACCTATCGCAAACGCATCGCGGCCGAACAGGGCGACGATCTCGGCCGCATCCTCGATGCGCTGAAGAACAAGGGTTTCCGCCTGCAGGACCCGGCGCTGAAGCGCGTGCCGGCGGGCTTTCCCGCCGACCATCCCTATGTCGAACTGTCGCTGCACAAGGGCATTGTCGCCTGGCGCGATTTCGCCGACCCGCACGAGGTAACCCGGCCGGACATCATCCGCCGCTGCCTCGACCATTTCGGCGAGATGCTGCCGTTGTGGCGCTTCCTGCGGGCGCTCTAGCCCTCGGTGCCGTTGCCGAGCACGCGAATGCCGCCCGCACCCTTCCAGACGACGACCTGATTGCGGCCGGAGGCCTTCGCCTCGTAGAGCGCGTTGTCCGCCCATTTGATCAGTTGCGGATGCGAAACCAGTTCCTCGCCGATATCCGCGACGCCGACGCTGACCGTGATCGGGAACGGTTCGAAACCTTCCGCCTCGAAACGCTGCCGCGCGATCGTTTCGCGAATCCGCTCTCCCACGCTTCGCGCGCCGCGCAGGTCCGAATGCGGCAGCGCGGCGACGAACTCCTCGCCGCCCCACCGGCCGAAAAGGTCGATGTCCCTCAGGATGGACTGCACCAGTTCGGTGAAGCGGCACAGCACCACGTCGCCGGTGTCATGCCCGTAGGTGTCGTTGACCGTCTTGAAACGATCGAGATCGAACAGCAGCACGGAAAGCCCGGACCTGTAGCGCGCGGCGCGGCGCCATTCCTTCTCCAGCGCGACGAGGAACGCTCTCCGGTTGAGCACGCCGGTCATCGGATCGACGCTCGCCATGCGCTCCAGTTCGTTCTTGAACATGACCCGTTCGGAAATGTCGCGCAGGATCGCGACCATCTGCGGCCGGCCGTTGTTCTCGACGGTCAGGATAGTGGCGCCGAGCATGACTTCCGTCCCGTCGGCGCGCATGCCGACAAGATGCGCCTTGCGATCGCCCATGTAGCGGGCGTGCTCGCCCTTGCCGTGGAAGCCGCTCACCTTGCCGGCGTGGCCTTCGCGAAAGCGAGGCGGCAGAAGCATCTCGAGCCGCTTGCCGAGGATCTCCGCGCGGGCGTAGCCGAACAGGCTTTCCGCGGCGGGATTGAATAGCACCAGTCTCTGGTCCGCGTCGATCGCGAGAACCGCGTCCGCGGATTCGAGCACGATCCGGCGGAAAAAGTCCGGCGAATGCCCGCCATCCTCGGTGATAGCCATGTCTGAATCCAGTCCCTTATCGCCGTCGGCCGCAAGGCTTACGTGGCGTCCCGCTGGATGTTGTATTTTCAGATTGGTTAAACGGAGCTTACCGGCAAGCGAAGTCCGCCGCGATTTTTCATGCGCGTTTTCATGCGCGCGCCCCCGCCTGGCCGCGGTTGCGGCGGTTCATCGTCGGATTAAGCGGAAATTAGCCACGGTTCGAATCTCCGTAAACTCATGCTTACAGGTGTAACGCTTTCGCAGCCCCGCGCGCCTATCATGAAATGAATGGCGCATCAGACGCCGGGTTAAGAAGGGAGGGGCGTCATGGTTAGACAACTTCCGCGTCTCATGCTCGCGGCCATGTTCTGCTCGATCGTCAGCCTCGGTGTCGCCGTCAAGCTCAACCGCTTCGGCGCGACCTACGCCACCGAGAGTTTCACCGGAACGACCTTCGACCGCTCCTGACGCGGCCCGGCGATCATCCGGTTGCCCGGTTCCCGAACCTGTTTCCTGGTGAGTTACGCGGCCAGTTCGGCGAGACGTTCGTCGAGGATTTCGCGCAGCACGTCGAGATCGTAGCCGGCGCGCGTTGCAATGGCGTCGACCTGATCGAGGCCCAGCCGGGCAACGGCGGCCTGTGCCCACAGAAGCGTCGACCGGTTGCCGGTGCGGCAGTAGAACAATACCGGTCCCGGTAGTTCGGCGATCGCGCGAGCCTGCGCATTCACGATTTCGTCCTCGGTGACATCGTAATTGGCGACGGGAACGTGACGATAGACAAGGCCCTGCGCTTGCGCCTCGGCCTGCGCATCGGCGCTGGCGATCTGGTCCTCGGCTTCGCCGTCCGGCCGGTTGTTGACGACTGAGCGGAACCCGCGCGCGGCGATTACAGCGAAGTCGTCAGCGTTGAGCTGCGACGCGACGAAAATCCCGGTTTCGAGCTGGCTGATCGTGGCCATGATGCTTGTCCGCATTCCCGCCCGACGGCAGAACGCGAAACGCTCCGTCCGGGCATGCCGATTTATAGGCCGGCCCGGGAGAGCCGGATAAACATCAGAACCTGAGTTTCGCGTGCGGAGGGAAAAATGTTTCCGCGTGGCGGGGAAAGCGTGGAATGCGGTTTCCCCACGCTTCCAATGGCGGCAAGCCCTCTACCACGCCTTGGCGACGAGCACGTCGTAGTCCGATTCCGCAAGGCAATCTTCGGCAATGCTGCCGAGGAAGGCCTGCGCGACCGCCGGGCGGCCATGCGTGCCGGTCACGATCAGGTCGATGTCCATCTCGTCCGCGGATTCGCAGATGACCGACTGGGGATCGCCGGTTTTCATCATCGTGTGGATGTGGTCCTTCGCCATACCGGTCTTCTGGACGATGTCCGCGATGTCGCGTTCGAGCTTGCCGGAAAATTCCTTCTGTTCGCTCGCGACCAGTTCCTCCCGCGTCTCCTTGCCGAGGAAGCCGATGAACGGCTCGTGCGAGGCGTGAACGCAGTAGAACTCGGCCGCAGGCGCGAAACCGACCGCGAATTCGAGGGCGCGGTGCGAGTGGACCGACAGGTCGACACCGACGAGGACGCGCGAATAGGGCCCGGCGCAGGGCTGCTTCACGACCAGGACCGGAACGCGGCCGAGCCGGATGACGCGCTCGGATGTCGTTCCGCGAAACAGATTTCGCGATCGGTGCCGCGTCACGCCAAGGACGAGGAGATCGGCATTGCTGTCGATGCTCCGCTTGATGATCTCCGCGAAGTCCTGCCCGCGGATGACCGACCTGGTGACGGCTGCGTCACCTTCATTGACCAGTGCGCCGATCTGTTCGTCCAGCGCCTCGCGTGCCTGTTCCTCGTTCCGGTCGACGACATTTTGCGGCAGGTCGTCTTCCACCACGTGAATGACCTCCAGTTCGGCCTTGTGCTCGTTTGCCAGCGCCAGGGCCCGCTGCAGCGCGCGATCCGATCGTGCTGAAAGATCCGTTGCGACGAGAATCTTCTTCATGCGGCGTTTTCCTCCTGCGCGTGATGAACCTTCGCGACCGGACGGGCGAGTGCCGGACGCCCAGCCGATGTAAGTCCGGTATGGCCGCATTCAAGGCAAGAGGGAAGGCAATTTCGGCGCGACGGGAACAATGCGCGCCCAGTCGACCGTGTCGCCGCTTCCGCTTCCGGACTTGATCCCCGCCTGTGGCGCGAGAGTGCACTCGAATCGCCAGATCGCACCGAGCGGCTGCGCGAGCGCCTTGAAGCCCGGGCGGAAGGAGCGTATCTCGGCATCGGCTATCGGCTGCTCGTATCCGACGGCATCGAAGGATCCGGCTCATCAATCCATTCACAAATCGCAGGCGGCGCCAGGGATCTGCCTCGGATCCGGAAAGCTCGAGAACGGTTACCAGACCATGAACAGACGTCACCTGACCTTCGTAGCGTTCGCGAACGGCGTCTTCCTCATAGCCCTGGCGACCGCCATGCTGGTCCCGGCGCTCGTCGACGCCTGGACCGACTCGCAGGATGCGGCCACCTTCATGTTTTCGGCGGCGGTCACGGGCGGCGCAGGAGCGTTGCTTGTGGCGGCATTCCGCAGCCCGGGAGCGGCCGCGGTCGGACGGCGCACCGGTTTCCTGCTCACGGTGTCGGCCTGGGTGACCATAGGCTGCTTCGGTTCCTTGCCGCTGCTCTTTTCGTCGCTTGACCTTTCGTTCACCGACGCCGTCTTCGAGACGATCTCCGGCCTGACCACGACCGGAGCCACCATCCTTACGGGACTGGACGACATGGCTCCCGGCCTTCTGCTATGGAGGTCCCTCCTGCAGTGGATGGGTGGCGTGGGGATCGTTGTCATGGCGATAGCAATGCTCCCCATGATGCGGGTCGGGGGGATGCAGTTGTTCCAGCTGGAATCCTCGGACGTTTCCGGCAAGCCTTTCTCCCGGGTCGGCGAACTCGCGCGCGTGACCGGAATGGTCTACGTCGCACTCACGCTGGCATGCGCGATCGCACTGATGATGGCCGGGATGGGGCTCTTCGATGCCGTCAACCATGCGATGGCCGCGCTCGCGACGGGCGGGTTCTCAACCAAGGACGCTTCGGTGGGCTATTACGACTCCGTGGGGATCGAAGCGGTTCTTATGATGTTCATGGTCGCGGGCGCTCTCCCGCTCGTGGCCTATGCGAGTTTTTTCACTCGGGGCCGGCGCGCGGCACTGGAAGACGAGCAGATCACAATGTTCCTCAAGGTGCTTGTGGTGTCGATACTCCTCGCGGTCCTGTGGAACGTTTCGCAGGGTATGGACCCGGTTCTCGCGTTGCGCGTCTCCGCCTTCAACGTCACTTCCATCCTGACGGATACCGGATTCGCCACCACCGACTTCTCGACCTGGGGCAGCTTTGCCGTCGGGCTGTTCTTCGTGCTGTTCTTCATCGGAGGATGCGCGGGATCGACGGCCGGTGCGATCAAGATGTTCCGGTGGCAGATCCTCTTCTCCGGCGCTCGCGCGCATCTGAAGAAGACGCTTTCTCCCAACCGCGTGGTGGTTCTGAAGTATCGCGGCAGGATGGTCGACGCGGACACGCTGGGCGCGGTCAGGAACTTCCTGTTCATCTACCTCGTGACCTTCGTCGTTCTCTCCCTGCTGATAATGGCGACCGGGCTCGACTTCCTGTCCGCGACTTCATCGATCGCGCAGGCAATGGCGAATGCCGGACCGGGACTGGGGCCTGTAGTCGGTCCGGGAACCAATTTCGCATCCGTCCCCACGGCGGCGAAGTGGATCATCTCCGCGGCCATGGTTCTCGGCCGCCTTGAGGTCGCCACCGTCTATGTCGTGCTGCTTCCGGATTTCTGGAGAGCGTGATCGATTATCCGGAGATAGCGACACCTTTCATGCCGCCATACTTCTTGCGCCAGGTGCAGAACGTCGCGTCCGAGATGCCGTGTTTGCGGCACAACTCACCCGGCGACATTCCCGCCTGATGCTCCTTCAAAATGCCGATAAACTGTTCTTCCGAGAACCGTGATCGCTTCATTGCCTGTCTCCTTCATTGAGGAACAGGCTAACCCAAAATCGGGAACATCTCAGCGGCGCCGTCCTCTTCCAGCCTGTCGATGACCTTTTTCACGGGGGTAACCAAAGACACTCCTGAAACCGCAGCTTAAGCAATGACTAAACGGAGACGCTGGTTGGTCGGAAGCCTGCGGTCGGGGTTTCAAATTCTGGAAGCGGCTATTCTGCTCCCGGCCCCGAGGCCGCCTGTCAGCAACGCGCCCCACATCGGTCATCTGGACCATCTCGGCAACTTCCGAAAGCTGTCGCTCAGTTTGACTTCATCGGCTTACCGGCAGTGAGTTCTCCGACCGAGGCGGCAATCGCGCGCCGGTCGATTCGGAAATGACGGTGCAGATCGCCGATAGCCCCTGTCTGGCCGAATTGTTCCACGCCGTGCGGGATCGTCTGTCTCCGGCCACCGAACCGAGCCAAGCCAGAGTCGCTGGATTGCCGTCGATTGCCGTAACAATCTCGCAATAGCGCGGCAGCGGATCCAGCAGAGCTTCGATGTGGCTCCTGGCCTTGCTGTTGCCCCGCGCCCTTTCGCTTTGAGTGGCCGTCCACCCGCGTTCAAGCGATCGGCCGAGGTTACGGCAAGCACCCCTGTATCGCGACCTGTTTCGCCGAATATTCCCGCGGTAGCGATCGCGCGTCGGCGACGGCGACTTGGCCTATTTCTTTGCGCCGGAACAACGAAACACGGCAGAAGAAGGGTATATTTTCTCAGGGAAACGAGGTCGATGCGAATGAGCCGCGAGCCAAAACTGAAACCGGACATGTCTATGGAGATTCTGGCACTGCAGGCTATATCGTACGCAGAAACAGAAGTGGCAGACTTCACATTCGGCGCGTCGGCCCGCGAGATTGATACATATCAATGATGGCCGGACGGGAAAGAATAGGTTGCGCGCCGAAGACGAAGAGACGTGACGCTTGTGATCGTCACGCCGAAAGGCACGGGGTCCACCTTGGCTAGACGCGGCAGTATGACCTCCCTGGTGACGGGTGGAGCAGGGTTTCTGGGGTATAATCTGTGCCGCCGCCTTCTTGATCAGGGCGACAAGGTCGTTTGCATCGACGACATGACGTCGGGCCTGCAAGCGCATATCGACGAACTTTCAGGCCATTCGCGTTTCGAATTCCTGCTTCATGATGTCACGAAGCCGCTGTCGTTGAAGGTCGACCGCATCTTCAATCTCGCGTGCCCGGCTTCACCGCCCGCCTACCAGGCCGACCCGATCAAGACGACGCTCACCAGCGTTCTCGGGGTGCTCAACATGCTCGAGCTGGCACTGCAGAACGGAGCACGGATCTTTCACGCGTCCACTTCGGAAGTTTACGGCGATCCGCTGGAGCACCCGCAAAAAGAGACGTACCACGGGAATGTCAACACGATGGGGCCGCGGGCCTGCTACGACGAAGGCAAGCGCTGCGCCGAAACGCTCCTTCATGACTATCACCGCATAAGGGGGGCCGATATCCGCGTGGCCCGCATCTTCAATACCTACGGCCCGGGCATGCGAGCAGATGATGGCCGCGTCATCTCCAATTTCGTGACCCAGGCGCTTTCGGGGGAAGACTTAACTGTCTATGGCGACGGCAGTTACACGCGTTCGTTCTGTTACGTCGACGACCTGATCGACGGCATGATGGCTTTGATGGAGCATGACGGCGATTACCCGCTACCCGTCAATCTCGGGAACCCGGATGAGTTCAGCATCGCGAAACTCGCTTCTCTGGTCATCGAGGCGACCGGCTCAGACTCCAGGATAGTCAACCTTCCCAATGCCCCGGACGATCCCAAGGTGCGCTGCCCGGACATATCCCGAGCGAAGGCAACATTCGGATGGGGACCCAAAGTCCCACTGGAGCAGGGGTTGGTACCGACGATCGAATACTTCCGGCAGGTTGGCGGCGGGGAAAGGTGAGCCGCGAGGGTGCTGGCGGAACACAAGATCTGACCTAACGTAAACATTCCGTAAAGCCTGAGTGCCATACTCGGCATATGTTCTCCGTGTTGTACTCTAGAAAAAGCAAACCGAAATCGAGCGACCGACCCGACGCCAGTTCTTCCCGGGCCGCGTCGGCGCCGCTTTGCACGCCCGCTTTTTCGGGCTGGCGCAAAGCCGTGAACTGGCTTGGGATCACGATTTGGGCGGGAACGCTCATCTACTTCTGGGCATGGTGGCTTGATCCCGAGCACATCTACACCGTTCCGCGCTATGTGGTTGCGACAGCCATCCTGGCCTGGATCACCCTGATCCCGGCATATTTCATCTTCATTTTCGCCGCGGCAAAGGTGCCTGAACCGCTCATGCGGATCCCGGCGGACTGGCGTATCGCGATGGTGGTGACGAAGGCTCCGTCGGAGCCGCTGGAACTGGTCAAGAAAACCCTGCTTGGAGCCCTGCACCAGTCGGGTGTGCCCCACGATACCTGGCTTGCCGACGAAGACCCGGATCAGGAGACGCTGGACTGGTGCGCGCGAAACGGAGTTCGCATTTCCACCCGCAAGGGCGTCGCCGCCTACCAGCGCGATGACTGGCCGCGCCGAAAGCGCAGCAAGGAAGGAAATCTTGCCTATTTCTACGATCACTTCGGTTACCGGCTTTACGACTTCGTCTCGCAGTTCGATGCCGATCACGTGCCGTCGCCCACCTATCTGATGCATGCGGTCGCTCCGTTTGCCGATCCGAAGGTAGGTTACGTTTCCGCGCCGAGCATCTGCGATACCAATGCGCCGGCCAACTGGTCCGCGCGCGGAAGGCTCTATGTCGAGGCGAGCCTGCACGGCGCGCTTCAGTGTGGTTACAATGCCGGCTGGGCGCCGCTATGTATCGGTTCGCATTATACTGTGCGCACAGCAGCCCTGCGCTTGGTCGGCGGGCTGGGGCCCGAACTGGCCGAGGACCACTCGACCACACTTCTGCTCAATGCCGGCGGATGGCGTGGCGTTCATGCCGTGAACGCAATCGCACATGGCGAAGGCCCGGAAACCTTTGCCGATCTCGTCGTCCAGGAATTCCAGTGGTCACGGAGCCTCGTGGCGATCCTGTTGCGTTACTCGCCGACCTACGTTCCCAGGCTGCGGGGGCGGCTGAAGTTCCAGTTCCTTTTCTCCCAGCTCTGGTATCCGTTGTTTTCGGTGCTGATGGCCGCCATGTTCGTGATGCCGGTTTACGCGCTGTTGACCGGCGAGCATTTCGCCGACGTCACCTATATCGACTTCTTCACCCACATGTTGCCGCTGTCGGTCGCCCTGCTGGTGCTGGCCTATTGGTGGCGCTCGACCGGCCTGTTCCGTCCGGCGGACGCCAAGATACTGTCATGGGAAGGAATAGGGTTTCTTTTCCTGCGCTGGCCGTGGGCCCTTATCGGTTCGCTGGCGGCGGTCGTCGACCATTTCCGCGGAAAGGTGGCCGATTTCCGGGTTACGCCGAAAGGAAACGAAAATACCGGGCCGCTGCCCTTGCGTGTGCTGGCGCCGTATCTGTTTCTGGCGCTCGTCTCGGCGATAACGGCGTGGCTCGTCGAGGATCCCGGCACGGCAGGCGGCTTCTATGTCTTCAACTTGATAAACGCCGTTGTTTATGGCGGACTCGCTCTGCTTGTCCTGCTCCGGCATGCGCTGGAAAATCGCCTGTGGCCTTTTCCCGCTAATTTCGCCGGTGTTGCTTCCGCATCCTCACTTTCGGTGGTCGCGGTGGCAGTTGTGTTTGCAGTCCAGGCGAACGGTCTCAAGGGCCTGGCAGCGATGAACGAAGGCATCACCTCCTTCTCGCTGACGAGAAATGTCTATTCCTACTCCGGGGCCGGCCAGGGCAAACCCGCCCAACCGACCCTTCGCTTTGCACCACGTTGGAAACCCAAAAATGAATCTGCAGAATCCGGACTTCAAACCAATTGAAACTAAAAAGATCGCGGTCGTCGGCACCGGTTATGTCGGGCTCGTGGCAGGGGCATGTTTTGCTCATCTGGGCCACAGCGTGACCTGCGTCGATATCGACGATGAGCGTGTCGCCATGCTGCGAAACGGCGGCATTCCGATCTACGAGCCGGGTCTGGCCGAGATTGTGGCCGCGGCCGTCACGGCGGGCCGGCTCACCTTTACGGCTGACCTCTCCCATGCGGTCAAGGACAGCGATGCGGCATTTATCGCTGTCGGCACGCCGCCGCGGAAATCCGATGGCGAAGCCGATCTGTCCTTCGTCTTCAAATCCGCAAACGAGATCGCGCAAATCATCAAGCCCGGCGGGGTGATTGTAACCAAGTCGACCGTTCCCGTGGGAACCGGCGACGCGATCGAGCGTCTGATACGAAAGCAGCGGCGCGGCGTGAGTATTTCGGTGGCCTCCAACCCCGAATTTCTACGCGAAGGAAATGCAGTCGAGGACTTCCTCAAGCCCGATCGCGTGGTCATCGGATGCAATGATGAAAACGCCGAATCCACTCTGTCGGCGATTTACGCGCCGATAAGAGCCGAGGGGCACCCCTTGGTCAGCACTACACGTCGAACCGCGGAACTGATCAAATACGCATCCAACGCGTTCCTCGCCACGAAGATCACCTTCATCAACGAAATGGCCGATCTTTGCGAGGCGGTCGATGCGGACGTTGCGGATATCGCCTTGGGGATGGGGCTGGACAAGCGTATCTCCCCGCATTTCCTCCATGCCGGACCCGGTTATGGCGGCTCGTGTTTCCCGAAGGATACCCTCGCCCTGGTCCGTACTGCCCAGGAATATGGGGTCAGCCTTCGCCTGGTTGAAGAAACTGTTGCGGCGAACACTGCCCGCAAACGCCGGATGGCAAACAAGGTCCGCCGGGTCATGCAGGGCCAGGTCGAAGACAAGAAGATCGCTGTCCTGGGCCTGACCTTCAAGGCGGATACGGACGACATGCGCGATTCACCGGCGATACCGCTGATCGAAATGCTGCAAAGAGCCGGCGCTATCGTCCATGCCTACGATCCGGAAGGCATTGAGCAGGCAAAGAAATTGTTGAGCGATGTGGCCTACCACAATGATCCATATCAATGTGCCGAGGGTGCGGATGCCGTAGTCCTGCTCACTGACTGGGATGTGCTCATGCATCTCGATCTGGCGAGATTGGCGCGTGCGATGAGAAATCGCGTGATGATCGACTTACGCCGCATCTATCCGCCGGAGGAGGCGGAAAAACATGGATTCACCGTCGAAACGATCGGTCGCACCGGATTGGAGCCCCACCCGATCGGCGAATACACGGTGCATTGGTTGTCATCGGATATCGTCATACGGAGCGGCCCCATGGCCGAAGCTGCTCTTGCCGTCCTCTCTGAAGAATGATGGGCCCCATCGGAGGCGCGCCGTGAACAAGGTATTTCTACTGGCATTATCCGCCGTCGTGTCAATCGGCGCGGCCGCGAGCGCCGAGACCTTGCCGCCGAACGCCAGGCCCGTCGGCGCCGTGGAACTCTACATGCTCTACAAGGACAAGACCTGGCAGTGGGAGCACGGCGCCGGCCGTTTCTACGCGCAAGGCCGGCGGTTCCTCGCATGGTCCGAGGACGAGCAAGGCAAAAGCTATGCGGATGGGCGTTTCATCCTGACCGACCGGGGGCGCGTCTGCATGGATGCCGCCTGGCGCGGCGCCGGTTACAGCCCGGTCGCCGATCAAACCTGCTTCGTGCACTTCCAGGCCGGCGGGACGATCTATCAGCGCAAGGAAGGGACGGACTTCTGGTACACCTTCAAGCACGAGCGCCATTCGGATGTCGGCGAATACGCGAAATTCGTCGACGAGGACATTGTCACCGAAAAGGTCGAAGAGATCCGCAAGGAATTGGCCGATCGGGCGGAAGACGCCGGCGGTCAGGAACAATCTTCACAAGGAGAATGAAAATGACAGACAAATCCAGAGGCGTTTCCAGACGAGCCATGTTCCGGGCGACCGGTGCCTTGGCGGCAGCTGGCGTATTTGCAATGGGCGGACAGGTACGGGCGCAGGAAGGCCAGGCCGGTCTCGATGTCATGAAGGACAAGCGTCCCGTCATCCATCCCGACGGTTCCCGCTTCGGCGTCTACGATCCGCACGGCGATTTCCGCGATGACAACGGGATCGCGACCGAACATCTTTTCCTGCCGTGGGAAGATGTCGAGCTTTCGGGCCTGGCACTCGCCGACGACTATGCGATGGAGCGCGGCCGCAAGATCCTGATCACGGTGGAGCCGTGGTCCTGGGACCTGAACTGGAACGTGTCGTCGAGGGAACTGCGCCAGCGCATTCTGTCCGGCTATTACGACGAGAACATGCGCGCGATCTGCAACGCCGTGGCCGGTTTCAAGAGCCCGGTCACGATCCGCTGGGCGCATGAGATGGACAATCCCTATGGCCGCTTCACCTGGTCGGTTTGGCCGCCGCAGGACTACATCACCGCCTTCCGCCGCATGCACGCGATCGTCAAGGAGATCCTTCCCGAGGCGCAGATGATGTGGTCGCCGCGCGGCGAAAAGAGCCTGCCCGAATACTATCCGGGCGATGAATACGTCGATATTGTCGGCCTCTCCGTGTTCGGCCTGCAGGGTTTCGACGAGATCGAGTACGGCAAGCCCCGTTCCTTCGCCGAAGCCATCAAGCAGGGCTATGAGCTGTCGGTGGGCTTCGGCAAGCCGATCTGGGTCGCCGAACTCGCCTATGAGGGTGGCCAGGAATACCTGACCCAGTGGGTCGAGGACGCGACCAAGAGCTTCGAGGAATATCCGGAGCTGGAAGAGGTCGTCTACTTCAACGACCGGGAAGTCTGGCCTTGGCCGCACGGGCTCGGACTGCCGAACTGGCGCGTCATCCGCGGAATACCGACCTTGCCGCAGCGCCCGGGTCGCGGTTAGGCGAAAGGCCGTCGCGCCAGCCGGAATAACAAGGCGGGCCCGCAGGGGCCCGCTTCTTGGTGCCTCGAAATGCGCTAGCGCCCGGCCGACGCCATTCGGGTCGATATCTGTTTTGCTTCGGCGAACCAGCCCGGCTTTATGCGCCAATCCGGGGATCCGAAGCCCATCGGCCAGTAATGCGGTTCCTTGTCGTTGAAATACACGACAGCGCGCAGCCGATCGAACACCCGTAGCGATGCCATGGTTTCATAGAGATCGGCAAACCAGTTATCCCGGTAATCCTTGTCGCCCGAAACACCGAGTTCAGCGATGATGACCGGTTTTCCGAACGATGCGACGCGTTTGTATTTTTCCGCAAACGTCGCCTGGAAACCGCGTCCGTGCCCGTAGAATTCGAGATCCATCGCCTGCAGTCCCCAAAGCGAAACGCCGACATAGTCGACATAGGCGTCGCCGGGGTAATATTTGGCGAGGTTTTTCTCGCCCTTCGGCGACCAGAGGAGGGATGCGTTGGGCGCAAGGTCGCGGCAGGAGGTGGCGAAATGGCGGAACGCCGCCTTGAAGCCCTCATTGTCGCGCCGTGCCCACGGATACCGGCCGGTCGGGTCTTCCATTTCGTGGCCCCAGCGGACGATCACCGGACCCTTGAACTGTCCCAGTTCCGTGCAGATGCGGGTGATTTCTTGCTGGAACCTCCCGGACACGATGTCGGAGAACAGACGCTCGCCGCCGTCGCGCCAGTTCGGCGCTTTCGTATAGGGTTCGACGGTCACCATCATTGTCCTGTTGCGCTTTTGCGCATAGGCCAGGCGCTTGCGGAAATCCCGCATGTCCATGGCCTGCCAATAGACGAAAATATGTTCGATGGCGACGTCGTTCTCGCCGGAGAATGCGCGACCCGGATCATACACGCCGAGCGTGACCTTGTTTGCCTGCAAAGCCGTGCGATCCGCTTCTGCGGCCGTAACGCCGAACCCGAGAGCCAGGGCGGCGGAAAGTGCAAGTCCGGTGATCTTCATTGCTGTCCTTCCGAATTCCTGGGCTCACATTGTTTGCCGAAACCCTTTAGCTTACCCTAACGGCAATCTGCAGAGTGACCGGTCCGCCGCGAAGGCGCGCTCTAGGTGTCTGCGG
>JBAQHA010000593.1:0-5598 GCA_049288075.1 Oricola sp. | reverse complement strand
CCGTAAGGCCCTGCGATTGCAAGGCCATGACGAGGCGCAACTTGTGCTCCGGATTGGTGCGCGCGAAGATGTTGACGCTCGATACGGCCGCGGCCAAGTCCGCGTCGTCCATGGTGTCGAGTTCCCTGCCGGTCAGAACCTTTTCGGCGTTTTCCAGTCCGATCAGCCTGCCGATGGCCGCAGCGGTGCCGGCATGATCGCCGGTGATCATCTTCACCCTTATGCCGGCCTCGTGGCATTCGGCGACGGCCGCGATCGACTCCGGCCGCGGCGGATCCATCAGCCCGACCAGCCCGACCATGACGAGGCCGCCCTCGACATCCGTGAAATCGAGGGTCCTCTGTTCGTTTTCGACCTGGCGGGCAGCGATGGCCAGAACGCGCTGGCCGCGCGCGGCCATGTTTTCCGCGCTTTCGACCCAGTAATCCTCGTCGAGCGCCTCGTTGTCGCCAGAGACGCCCCGCTGTTCCGCGCACATGGCGAGCACCTGCTCCGGCGCGCCCTTGACGAAGATGTCGGCGTGGCCGGGATGATCGTGGTGCAGCGTCGCCATGAATTTGTGGCGGGAATCAAACGGGATCTCGTCGGTGCGGGTGCGCGCCGACAACTCCTGGCGAATGTCGACGCCGACCTTGCCGGCGAGCGCCAGAAGCGCGCCTTCCATCGGATCGCCCTCGACGATCCAGAACCCTTCGCGGCTGTGCAGCGACGCGTCGTTGCAGGAGGCCGCGGCGCGGGCCAGTTCGGCGAGAAGCAGGTGGTCGAGCCCGTTGACGCGGTTGTCGGCGAGGAGGATCGCCCCTTCGGGCTCGTAGCCGTTGCCCTCGAAGGAAAACAGGTGAGCGGTGACCGCGACGGACGCGACCATCATCTCGTTGCGCGTGAGCGTCCCGGTCTTGTCGGTGCAGATCACCGAGACAGAGCCGAGCGTCTCGATGGCAGGCAGCCGGCGCACGATCGCGTTGCGCCGCGCCATCGCCTGGACGCCGACGGCCAGCGTGATCGTCAGGACCGCGGGCAGTCCCTCGGGAATGGCGGCGACCGAGAGGCCGACAACCGCCATGAACATATCCGTGAATTCGTAGTGCTCGACGAAATAGCCGAACACCAGCAGGACGGCGGCGATCAGCAGGATAAGGACCGTCAGCCACTTGGCGAAGATGTCCATCTGGCGCACAAGCGGCGTCGTCAGGACCTCGACATCGGCCAGCAGGCCGCTGATGCGCCCGATCTCGGTGTCCGCGCCGGTGGCGACGACAAGACCGCGGCCCTGGCCGCTGGTCACCATCGTGCCGCTATAGGCCATGCAGGAGCGGTCGCCGAGGGGCGCATCCCTCGCAACGGGGGCAGTGGACTTCTCGGAGGGCACGGATTCGCCGGTGAGGATCGCCTCCTGTATCTGCAGGCCGCTCGAACGGATCAGCCGAAGGTCCGCCGGGACCTTGTCTCCGGCCTCGAGGAGAACGATGTCGCCGGGCACCAGATCCGCCGAGTCGATGCTGCGGCGTTCGCTGTCTCGCAGCACGGCAGCCCGGGGCGCCAGCATGCCGCGGATGGATTCCATTGCCTTCTCGGCCTTGCCTTCCTGGATGAAGCCGATCACCGCGTTGGCGATCACGACCGCGAGGATGACCGCCATGTCGACGAAATGCTGCATCGCCGCGGTGATCACGGCGGAGCCGAGCAGGACGTAGATCAGGATGTTGTGAAAGTGGGAGAGGAACCGCAGGACCGCATTCGGCCTCGGCGGTTGCGGGAGCCGGTTGGGGCCTTGCGTCTCCAGCCGATGCGAGGCCTCGGCGGAGGAGAGTCCGCCGGCGGTCGAACCGAGGGCTTGCAGACAGTCGTCGATTTCGGAGGTGTGACAGTCGGGCGTCATCCGG
The DNA here is from genome assembly GCA_049288075.1 of Oricola sp. Classification (GTDB taxonomy): domain Bacteria; phylum Pseudomonadota; class Alphaproteobacteria; order Rhizobiales; family Rhizobiaceae; genus Oricola. The sequence continues at coordinate 3,715 of JBAQHA010000593.1, read as the reverse complement.
GGGCTCCAGCGGATCAAGGCGGCGATGCGGATCAGGCCCATACCCTAACCGGCTACACGGTCCGAACGCCACCCGTGAGCGCAACGATGTCGTCGCGTCGCGGCGGGCGCGGCCCAGGGCGCGTGCAGCGCACACGTCGTCATATGCCTGTCACGCGACTCTGGTCTTGGGCTGTCATGAGACGCAGGACAGCGGCAGACCAGGCATGGAAAAGAACTTCCGCACGATTTTCCTCTCCGACACGCACCTCGGAACGAGGGGCTGTCGCGCCGACATGCTGCTGGATTTCCTGCGCGAACACGACGCCGAGCGGATCTACTTGGTCGGCGACATCTTCGACGGCTGGCGGCTGAAGCGCGGCTGGTACTGGCCGCAATCGCACAATGACGTGGTGCAGAAGCTGTTGCGCAAGGCGCGCAAGGGCGCGGAGATCATCTACATTCCGGGCAACCACGACGAGGTGATGCGGCACTATCTCGGCACGCATTTCGGCGGCATCGAGGTGAAGAACCGCGACATCCACGTCACCGCCGACGGCAAGCGGCTGCTGGTCATCCATGGCGACCAGTTCGACATGGTCGTCGTCAACGCCAAGTGGCTCGCCCATGTCGGCGACGCGGCCTATTCGGTCGCGCTGGCGGTGAACTTCTGGTTCAACGGCGTGCGCCGGCTGTGGGGCGGGCAATACTGGTCGCTGTCGAAATGGGCCAAGCTGCGCGTCAAGCAGGCGGTCAACTTCATCGGCGCCTACGAGCAGGTGCTGGTGCAGGAAGCCGCGAAATCCGGCGTCGACGGCGTCGTGTGCGGCCATATCCACCATGCCGCGCTCGAGGACATGGACGGCATCCGATACATCAATACCGGCGACTGGGTGGAAAGCTGCACCGCGATCGTCGAGGAACATGACGGCACGCTGCGGCTGATCGACTGGTCGGCGGTAACGCGCGAACGCGCGAACCGCAAGCTGCCGGTGATCGTGCCGCAGGCGAGCCGCGCCGTCCGGAAATCAAAACAGCAAAAGACAGCCGCCTGAACGGGGCGGCCGCACAGGGAAGAGCGCAACGATGAGCGATGTGGCGACCGTCAAGGAGCAGCTTGGCGCTGCGGTTCACCAGAACGCCGCCCTGTCGAAGGCGGGCCTGCTTGAAAGAATCTTCTCCAATGCCTTCAACGGCCTTGTCTATCCGCAGATCTGGGAAGACCCGGAAGTGGACATGGCGGCGCTGGAGATCGAGCCGCATCACCATCTCGTCTGCATCGCGTCGGGCGGCTGCAACATGGCGAGTTACCTTACGAAGGGCCCGGCCTCCATCACCGCCGTCGACCTGTCGCCGGCGCATGTGGCGCTCAACCGGATGAAACTCGCCGCCGCGCTGCACCTGCCGGACCATGACAGCTTCTACGCGCTGTTCGGACGCGCCAATGTACGCGGCAATGCCGACCTGTTCGACCGCCATGTGGCGAAGCATTGCGACGCGGCGACGGTCGACTATTGGAACGGGCGGCGCGGGCTTTTCGGCCGGCGCATCGAGATGTTCGAGGGCGGATTCTACCGCAACGGGCTGCTCGGCCGGTTCATCGGCTCGGCGCATGTGGTGGCGCGACTGTTCGGCGTCGACCTGCGGTTGTTCCTCGCCTGCGCCACGCTGGAGGAGCAGGCAGCCTGGTTCGAGGCAAATCTCGCGCCGGCATTCGAGACGCGGCTGGTCAAATGGCTCGCCGGCAACAAGGCGACGCTGATCGGCCTCGGCATTCCGCCGCAGCAATACGACGCGCTGGCGAGCGCCGCGGACGGCGACATGCTGGCGGTGCTGAAGGAGCGCACGCGGGCGCTGTTCTGCGATCATCCGCTCAGCGAGAACTATTTCGCCTGGCAGGCCGCCAATCGCGCCTATGGAGCGGGCGGGCCGGTGCCGCCCTACCTGGAGGCCGGGAATTTCGCCGCGCTGAGGGAGAACGCGCCGCGCGCGACGATCCACAACCGCTCGCTGACGGACCTCCTGGCCGAGATGCCGGCCGGCTCGAAGCACGGCTACGTGCTGCTCGACGCGCAGGACTGGATGACCGACCGGCAACTGAACGACCTGTGGTCGCAGATCACCCGGACAGCGGCGCCGGGCGCGCGCGTCATCTTCCGAACGGCGGGCATTCCGACGATCCTGCCGGGGCGCGTCGACGACGCGATCCTCGGCCGCTGGACCTACCACGCGGAACGGTCGCGGGCCTGGACGAAGGCCGACCGCTCGGCCATTTACGGCGGCTTCCATCTCTATACGCTGGACGCCTGACCAATGGCCGGGACGGAGGCGATGGAGCACGACACGACCGCGCGGACCCCGCTTTCCCATGGCAGGCTGATGGACGCGATCTATCGCAACCAGCGCCACATCTACGATGCGACCCGAAAATACTACCTGCTCGGCCGCGACCGGCTGATCGCCGATCTCGACCTCGCCGATGGCGGCACAGCGCTGGAAGTGGCCTGCGGCACGGGCCGCAACCTCGTCGTCGCGGCGAGACGCTACCCGAAGGCGCGGTTCCACGGCTTTGACATTTCGGAGGAAATGCTGAAGCAGGCGCGCCGGAACATCGACAAGGCGGGCCTATCGGACCGTATCGTCCTCGAGCAGGGCGACGCGACGGATTTCGATCCGAAAGGGACGTTCGGCGTCGACTGCTTCGACCGCGTCTTCATCTCCTATTCGCTGTCGATGATCCCGCCCTGGCAGGCGGCGATCGGCGAGGCGCTTGCCCATGTCGCGCCTGGCGGCTCGCTGCATGTCGTCGATTTCGGCCAGCAGGAACGGCTGCCAGGCTGGTTCCGCGCCGTGCTGCATGCGTGGCTGAAGAAGTTTCATGTCGAGCCGCGCGCGGACCTGGAGGACGTGCTCGGCGAAGCGGCGAAAAAGGCCGGCGCGGCGATGACGTTCGAGCCTCTCCTTCGCGATTACGCGCGTTACGGGGTGATCCGGCGCTGACCGCTGGACCGCGCCGGAGCCATGTCCTATCACGGCGGCGAGGTTCCAGAAGCGAGGAGACGCGCGACCATGCCCATGACCACACTGACAGCCGCCGACGGTTTCGAACTGGGCGCCTATCGCGCGGAGCCCGCGGGTGCGCCGCGCGGCGGCATCGTGGTGATCCAGGAGATCTTCGGCGTCAATTCGCATATCCGCTCGATCTGCGACCGGCTGGCGGCGCTCGGCTACGTGGCGATCGCGCCGGCGATCTTCGACCGCATCGAGCGCGATTTCGAGAGCGGCTACACGCCGCCGGAAATCGAACATGCGCGGACTTTCATCGCCGATCCGGACTGGGACGCCTATATGCGCGACACCGACGCGGCGCGGGCGGCGATCGAGTCCGCCGGCAAGACCGGCATCGTCGGCTTCTGCCTCGGCGGTTCGGTCGCCTTCGCGGCGGCGACGCGGCTCGACGGGTTCTCGGCCTCGGTCGGCTTCTATGGCGGGCGCATCGCGGCGATCGCCGACGAGAAGCCTCGCTGCCCGGTGCAACTGCATTACGGTTCGCAGGACCAGGGCATCCCGATGAGCAATGTCGACACGGTGCGCGCGAAGCGGCCGGAGGTCGAGGTGTTCGTCTATGAGGGCGCGGGCCACGGCTTCAACTGCGACGCGCGGTCGAGCTTCCATCCGGACGCGGCGCGCGTCGCCTGGGGCCGGACGGTGGATTTCTTCACCGAACATCTCGGATA
>JBAQHA010000592.1:0-8337 GCA_049288075.1 Oricola sp. | reverse complement strand
GGAGACCGCCGCCGCCGTCGAGGAAATCACGGCCGCCGTCAAGTCGTCGGCCGGACGCGCGGAGGAAGCGGGCGCGCTGGTTGCGCGTACCCGCAAGAACGCCGAACAGTCGGGCGATGTCGTGCGCAAGGCTGTCGACGCGATGGGCCGGATCTCCAAATCCTCCGACGACATCTCGCGCATCATCGGCGTGATCGACGAAATCGCCTTCCAGACCAACCTGCTGGCGCTCAACGCCGGCGGGGAAGCGGCGCGCGCGGGTGACGCCGGCAAGGGCTTCGCGGTCGTCGCCCAGGAAGTGCGCGAACTGGCGCAGCGTTCCGCCGCCGCGGCCAAGGAAATCAAGCAGCTCATCACCGCCTCCGGCGAACAAGTGAAGAATGGCGTGTCCCTGGTCGACGAAACCGGCAGGGCGCTCGAAACAATCGCCTCGGAAGTCGAGGAGATCGCCACCAATGTCGATGCGATCATCGAGTCGGCGCGCGAACAGTCCGGCGGACTGCAGGAAATCAATGTCGCCATCTCGTCGGTCGATCAGGGCACGCAGCAGAACGCCGCAATGGCCGAACAACTGACGGCGAGCAGCCACTCGCTCGGCAACGAAGTGACGTCGATCAACGACATGCTGCAGGCGTTCACGACAAGCCACAACTTCACGAAAGCGCCGAAAGCGGTTTCGAAATCGGCGCAGGCCCGGCCGCGTCCGTCGCCGGCCCGCGATCTCGGCCGCAAGGTGGCCCAGGCATTTGCCGGAAACGCAGTACCCGCGGACGACGACTGGAAGGAATTCTGATCCCCGGATCGCCGCCGGTACCGCTTGCAGTTACACAGCGCCCGCATCCGCCGTTCGCCCCGGTCAAACCGACCGAAGCGGACAGCGGCTGCGGCGACCGTGGTTGACGTTACGTCATAGCGAAATCTCGCGGAATATTCGTTCCAAACAGGCGAGATTTCGCGGGTGTTCTGTATTTCCGTTAGTAAAATCTTACATACACGATTAACTCTTCCGCACTACGCTACGGCAAGCGCGATGGAATCCGCGCTTGTTCTGACGCCGCGAGGGACCGGGCGTCCGAATGTGGGCATTAAGCCCGTAGATTCACCTGCTAGCCAGTTTTAGGGGCAACCCGTTCTGCGGCGTTCGGCAAAGGACATCCCTTGCCGGATCGCGGTTGCGCGCGCCTCGATTCCGGGCGGGAGAAGCAGGGACTGCCTAACCGAAGGATGGGACGACGATCATGAATGCAGTAGCAAAAGCTGACGTCTGTTTGGAACAGGACATCGCGGGACGCCTGGCGTTCCTGGGGCTCGATGAAGCGAGCTGCGAAAATATTCGCCGGTTGAAGTCAATCGTCGAACGCGAATTGCCGATCGGCCTGGACCGCTTCTACGATCAGGTGCGCAAAAATCCGGAAACACGCAAATTCTTCTCCTCCGATGATCACATGCGCGGCGCCAAGAACGCGCAGATCGGTCACTGGGGCGCGATCACGACCGGCAGTTTCGACGAAAACTATGTCAACCGCGTTCGCAAGATCGGCTCCGTCCATGCCCGCATCGGTCTGGAGCCGCGCTGGTATATCGGCGGTTACGGAATGCTGATCGAACAACTGGTGCACGGCATCCTGCATGACTTCTGGCCCGAAAGCGGCATGTTCGCCAGGAAGAAGTCGACCGTCGACGACACCGCAAACGTTCTCGTCAGCCTGCTCAAGGCGATCATGCTCGATATGGACCTGTCGATCTCGGTCTACATGGACCAGGCAGAGGAAGCCAAGAAGACAGCCCAGGAAGAGGCTATCAACGCAGAGCGGCAGATGGTGATCGGCAGCTTCGGCAAGGCCATGGCGCGGATCGCCGACAAGGATCTCTCCTATCGCGTCGAGGACAATCTTCCCGAGGCCTACCGGTCGCTGAAGGAAGACTTCAACAACGCCATGCAGGAACTCGCCGGAACGATCAATTCGATCGGCGGCGCGGCCGAAACGATCCATTCCGGCTCGAACGAGATCAGGGCCGCCGCCGACGACCTGTCCAAGCGGGCCGAACAACAGGCTGCCGCGGTCGAGGAGACCGCCGCCGCCGTCGAGGAAATCACGGCCGCCGTAAAGTCCTCCACCAACCGCGCCGAGGAAGCCGGCCAACTCGTGGCGCGCACCAAGAAGAACGCCGAACAGTCGGGCGATGTCGTGCGCAAGGCCGTCGACGCGATGGGCCGCATCTCCAAATCCTCCGACGACATCTCGCGCATCATCGGCGTGATCGACGAGATCGCGTTCCAGACCAACCTTCTCGCTCTCAACGCCGGCGTGGAAGCGGCGCGCGCCGGTGACGCGGGCAAGGGTTTCGCGGTCGTCGCCCAGGAAGTGCGCGAACTGGCGCAGCGCTCCGCAGCCGCGGCCAAGGAGATCAAGCAGCTCATCACCGCCTCCGGCGAGGAAGTGAAGAGCGGTGTGTCCCTGGTCGACGAAACCGGCAAGGCGCTCCAGACCATCGTCGCGGAAGTCCAGGAAATCGCCACCAATGTCGATGCGATCATCGAGTCGGCGCGCGAACAGTCCGGCGGACTGCAGGAGATCAACGTCTCCGTATCGGCGGTCGATCAGGGCACGCAGCAGAACGCCGCGATGGCCGAACAGATGACGGCGAGCAGTCACTCGCTCGGCAACGAGGTCGCGTCGATCAACGACATGCTCGCCGCGTTCCAGACCGGCCAGAAGTCGTCGCGCGCTCCGAAAGCTGTCTCCGAAGCGGCGCAGGCCCGGCCGCGTCCGTCGCCGGCCCGCGATCTGGGCCGCAAGGTGGCCAACGCCTTCGCCGGCGGCAAGACCGCCTCCACGGACGCCGCCGGCGATTGGGAGGAATTCTGAGACATATCGAAGCCCGGTCCTTCCGGGCTTCGCCGTTCATCGCCCCTCGCCTCAGGCCGGGGGCGATTTCGTTTGCAGCGGCGCAAAACAGCGCGGCAGGACCGAAACGTTCTCGATCACCGCATCCGCCAGCGGGGCGAGCGTCTGCAAGGTCCCAGCCCCGCTCAGCACGCCAACGACCGAGCCCGCGCCAGCCGCCCGGCCCATTTCCAGGTCGTGACGGGAATCGCCGACCACGGCGATTTCTCCCGGCCCCGCGCCGATCGCCTCGCAGAATGCAAGCACCATGCCCGGACCGGGCTTCGGACCGTGGCCGGAATCCCAACCCGCGACGAAATCGACATGGTCGGCGATGCCGAGCACCTGCGCGGTGCGGCGCACGGCGCGCTCGCTGTCGCTGGACGCGATGCCGAGCGCGAGGCCCATCGACCGGAGTTCGGCGAACAGGCGCGGCAGATCGACCAGCGGCACGGCCGCGTCGGCGCCCGCGGCGAATATGGCGTCGAGCGAGGCGGTGAGCGCATCGTGAGCGAGCGGGCTCCCCTCCTCGACCATGCGCGCGGCGATCTCGTGCGCGGTCCCGGACGCAAACAGGCTGTCGGCGATTGTCATCCCGGTTGCCGGATCGACGCCGCATACCGCAAGAATGCGGCGCTCCAGACCGGCGTCGCCTGCCGCGGCGAGTGCCGCCGACTGGCGGTTGATCCGAGCCCAGCTTTTTTCGAAATCGATCAGCGTGCCATCCTTGTCGAAGAGAATGGCCTTCGTCCTGTCTATCGACAATCGGGGATATGCGCGCATCGAACCGCTAACCGTCCGGTAAGATTTCTACACCGTGTGACAGTTGCGTTAAATTTTTTACGAAGCGTATGCAAGCCCGTTGCAAGTTCTACCAAAATGGGCTCTCTTTTCATTCTGCCGGTCGCCGGTTTAACGGAATTGCACCCATCGCGCGCCGCGACATGCGGAGGGCTTGGGGTTCGACCGCTGCGAAAACCGGCGGCAAACAGGGAGATACCTATGAAACACACGTTCAGGAAATACACATCGCTGCTCGCCGCCTCGGTCGTTCTCACGACCAGCCTGGCGAACTTCGCAGTTGCCGAAGACATGGCGGCGCTCGAAGCCGCGGCCAAGGCGGAAGGCGCACTGACCACGATCGCCCTGCCGCATGACTGGTGCGGCTACGGCGGCGTGATCGACGGCTTCAAGGCGAAATATCCGGAAATCCAGATCAACGAACTCAACCCCGACGCCGGTTCTGCCGACGAAATCGAGGCGATCAAGGCAAACAAGGACAACAAGGGCCCGCAGGCGCCCGACGTGATCGACGTCGGCCTCGCGTTCGGCCCGTCCGCCAAGGCCGAAGGCCTGACCATGCCCTACAAGGTCGCTACCTGGGATGAAATCCCGGCCGAGGTGAAGGATGCCGACGGTCATTGGTATGGCGATTATTACGGCGTGATGTCGTTCCTCGTAAACAAGGATCTCGTCGCCAACACGCCGGCCGACTGGTCCGACCTGCTGAAGCCGGAATACGCGAGCCAGGTTGCGCTCGCGGGCGATCCGCGCGCTTCGAACCAGGCGATCCTGGCCGTCCTTTCGGCCGGCATGGCCGCTGGCGGCGCGGCAGGCAAGGATGCCGGCGAGAAGGGCCTCGGCTACTTCGCCGAACTCAACAAGGCCGGCAATTTCGTTCCGGTCATCGGCAAGGCCGGCACGCTGGCCCAGGGCGCGACCCCGATCGTCGTGATGTGGGACTACAACGCGCTCGCCGCCAAGGACACGCTCGCCGGCAACCCGCCGGTCGAAGTCGTCGTTCCGGCTTCCGGCGTGCTCGCAGGCGTTTACGTGCAGGCAATCTCGGCCTATGCGCCGCATCCGAACGCTGCCAAGCTCTGGATGGAGTATCTCTACTCCGACGAAGGCCAGTTGCTTTGGCTGAAGGGCTATTGCCACCCGGCACGCTTCAACGCCATGGCTGCCGCCGGCAAGATCCCCGCGGATCTGCTCGCCGCGCTGCCGCCGGCAGAGTCCTATGCGGCAGCCTACTTCCCGACGCTGGACGAGGTCGACGCCAACAAGGTCGCCGTCACCGGCGGATGGGACAGCGTTGTGGGCGCCAACGTCCAGTAACAGCTGTTGACTGCTCTTCCCGCCCCGGTTCGCCGGGGCGGGATTTTCGCCGAAACGGGGCATGAATCGCCCCGCACGCCATGAACGAAGGGGACCCATGGCTACGCGATCCGATGCGGCCGGCCGCAGGCCGAGGCCTTTGAGCGAACGTCTTCCGCTTCAGTGGATCGGCATTGCGCCGTTCGCGATTTTCGTGCTGCTGTTCCTCATCATGCCGACCATGAAGATCGTGGTCGGCGCCTTTCAGTCGCCCGACGGCGGTTTCACGCTCGCCAATATCGAGGGCCTGAATACGCCGTCGATCCGCGCCTCATACTGGATTTCCATCAAGATCAGCGTGGCGTCGGCCCTGCTCGGCTGCGCCGTCGGCTTCGCCATGGCCGTCGCCGTGGTGCAGGGCGGATTGCCGAAATGGATCCGCAGCCCGCTGCTTACCTTTTCCGGCGTCGCGTCCAACTTCGCAGGCGTGCCGCTGGCCTTCGCCTTCCTGGCGACGCTCGGCCCGGTCGGTCTCGTCACGGTGTTCCTGAGAACCCGGTTCGGCATCGATCTGCGCCTGATGGGCTTCAACCTGCTCAGCTTCTGGGGCCTGACAATCACCTACCTGTTCTTCCAGATCCCGCTGATGATCCTCATCATCACGCCCGCGCTCGACGGGCTGAAGCGCGAATGGAAGGAAGCCGCGTCGATCCTCGGCGCGACGACGACGCAATACTGGCGCATGGTCGCCTTCCCGGTCCTGTTCCCGTCGCTGCTCGGCACCTTCGCGCTGCTGTTCGCCAACGCCTTCGGGGCGGTCGCCACGGCCATCGCGCTGACGGGTTCGTCGCTCTCAATCGCTCCGATCCTGCTGTTCGCGCAGATTCGCGGCGACGTGCTCGGCGATCCGCATCTGGGCTATGCGCTCGCCTTCGGCATGATCGTCATCACCGGCATCGCGAATGCGGTCTATATCTGGCTGCGCGCGCGTTCGGAAAGGTGGCTCAAATGACGGAGTTCAAGGCCTGGTTCAGCCTGCATTTCCGCCGGTTCTGGGCGTGGGTCGCCCTTTTCTTCGGGCTTCTCTACTTCGTCCTGCCGTTGCTCGGCATGACGGAGTTCTCATTGAAGATGCGCCGCGGCGTCTATTCCTTCGACGCCTATGCAAAGGTCTTGGCCGATCCGAATTTCCGGGAGACGTTTTCCTATTCGGTCATCATGGCGCTGTGCACCATCGCCTTCGGCATGCTGCTCGTCGTACCGACCGCCTACTGGGTGCGGCTCAAGATGCCCCGCGCGCGACCCTATGTGGAGTTCCTGACGCTGCTGCCCCTGGTGATCCCGGCCATCGTGATCGTCTTCGGCTATATCCGGCTCTACAACACGTCGAGCTGGCTGCCGCTCACCGGCACCGCGATGGGCACCAACGTGCTGCTGATGTTCGGCTATGCGACGCTGTCGCTTCCCTACATGTACCGCGCCGTCGACACCGGCCTGCGCACCATCGACGTCGCCACGCTGACGGAAGCCGCCCAGAGCCTCGGCGCCGGCTGGATCACCATTCTCGGCCGCGTCATCCTGCCGAACGTGCTGGTCGCCGTCCTGTCGGGCGCCTTCGTGACCTTCGCCATCGTGCTCGGCGAGTTCACGCTGGCAGCGCTTCTCAACCGCCCGGCCTTCGGCCCGTACATGCAGCTTCTCGGCGCCAACCGCGCCTACGAGCCGGCGGCGCTCGCCGTCATCGCCTTCGGCATCACATGGGCCTGCATGGCCATCATCCAGCTTGCCGCCCGCTTCGCGCCCAAGCCCGCCACGCCCGCGAAAGACTGACCATGACCGAACCTCATCTGCTCATCGACAACGTCACCAAGTCCTTCGGCGCCCATCAGGTCGTGCACGACGCGACGCTCGCCGTCGAACAGGGCGAGTTCGTTTCCTTTCTCGGGCCATCGGGCTGCGGCAAGACGACGATCCTGCGCATGGTGGCGGGTTTCGAAACGCCGTCGACGGGTCGCATCGTCATCGACGGCAAGGATGTCACCGGCCTGAAACCGAACCGGCGCAATATCGGCATGGTATTCCAGTCCTACGCGCTGTTCCCGAACCTCACCGTCGCCGGCAATATCGGCTTCGGGCTGAAGGTGGCGGGCAGGTCTTCGGCCGAGATCGGCAAACGCGTCGACGAGATGCTGGCGTTGATCAAGCTGCCGCAGTTGGCCGACCGCTTTCCGTGGCAGCTTTCGGGCGGCCAGCAACAGCGCGTTGCTCTGGCCCGCGCACTGGCGCCGCGCCCCTCTGTGCTGCTGCTCGACGAGCCGTTGTCGGCGCTTGACGCCAAGATCCGGGTATCGCTGCGCGAGGAAATTCGCGCCATCCAGAAGGAACTCGGCATCACCACCATCTTCGTCACGCATGACCAGGAAGAGGCCCTGTCGATGTCCGACCGGGTGATGGTGATGAACACCGGCCGCGTCGAGCAGACCGGCACGCCGTTCGAGGTCTACAACCGCCCGGCGACGCGTTTCGTCGCCTCCTTCGTCGGAACGTTGAGCCTTGTCGACGTCGTGGTCGACGATCCGGCCAAGGGTTCGCTCAAGGCCGGCGGCCTGACGATCTCCGGCATCCCCCTGCCCGCCGGCGCGAAGGCAGGCGACCGGCATCTGCTGGCGCTGCGGCCGGAAGCGGTGCAGGTCGGGACCGGCAAGGGGCGGATCAAGATCGAGGGGACGGTCCAGAACGTCGATTTCCTCGGCTCCGTCATCCGCGTGCGCATCGACGCGGCGGGATCCTCGATCTCGCTGGACACGTTCAACGATCCGGCTGCGATGCCGCCCAAGGTCGGGGACCGGCTGGAAGTCGGCTTCACGCCGGAAAGCGTGCTGCTGCTGCCCGCGGATTCCTGAGCCCCGGCTCAGCCGACCCTATTCGCCAGTTCCGCCAGGATTTCTTCGGTGTGTTCGCCGCGCGCCGGGCTCGCCGGCGGCGTCCATGCGGCGTCGCCGGAAAAGCGCGGGGCGGGTGCGGCCTGCAACACCGGCGCGGCGCCATGCCAGACGCCACGCGCCGCCATGTGCGAATCCGATGCCGCCTCGGCGGGATCCAACACCGGCGCGACGCAGGCGTCCGATCCCTCGAACCGTTCCTCCCAGTGGGCGCGCGGCTGCATCGCAAACATTTCGGCCAGCCGCCGCGTCAGTTCCGGCCACAACGCCGTCTCGAACTGGCGCGCGAATTGCGGATCGCCCGTCAGCCCCATCGCGTCGAGGAACAGCGCGTAGAATTTCGGCTCCAGGCACTGCACCGAGATGAAGCCGCCGTCGGCGGTGGTGTAGGTACGGCTCCAGTGCGGCCC
>JBAQHA010000591.1:0-1657 GCA_049288075.1 Oricola sp. | reverse complement strand
CTGAAGCAGATCAGCGACTCCTCGGCCATCGAGGGACTGGTCGACGAGATCATCGCCGGCAACCCCGGCCAGGTCGAACAGTTCAAGGGCGGCAACGAAAAGATCCTCGGCTGGTTCGTCGGCCAGGTGATGAAGGCGACTCAGGGCAAGGCCAACCCCGGCCTGGTCAACGAGGTGCTGCGCAAGAAACTCGGTTAGAACTCGTGAGAGGCCATTCGGAAAGTCGTCACCTTGCGGTGTTCCGGGGCGCCGGGTTGTGATTCAAGCTTCGGACGTGGATGAAGCCGAGCCGGGGGCGGATGAGCCCCCAGGCGCACCAGCGTTTCGTCGCCACCATGCGCATCTTCGGCCTTGAGCGAAAAGCCACCGCTGGAGATGATGCGGCACTGCGCCATCCAATGGGTCTCGCAATGCTTGAGCCGGGGCCACTGGAAGTGAACGAGGCAGCTGAACTGGAAGCATGCGCGAGTCAGAATGCTGCGAACGGGTCTCGGGCACGCCGCTATTCTTCGCACGCGCCGGCGTCTCAGTTCGTCGCATCACCAATGCATCGAGAAAGCAGCGCGGAAGACTAATGGTGAACTCTGACCGGATCGATCGGCTTATCGCAGGCGTTGCGCCGGCTCTAGCGATGCGTGCCGGGCTGGAGCTTGACCTGTTCACTCGGCTCGGCCAGGACCCGGCGAGTGCCAGCGAACTTGCAGCGGTGCTCAAGGTTGACCCGGAGCGATTGTCGCGATTGCTCTACGCTCTGGCCAGCATCGGCCTCCTCGAGGTCGAGACGGGCGCGTTCCGCAACAGTGCGGAAGCGGCGGCCTTTCTTGATGCGGCAAAGCCCACCTATCGCGGGGGCGACCATGCGCTATTGCGCGAACTCTGGGGGGCCGATCTTCTGACCGCGGACTCGCTGCGGCAGAATCGCCCGGCGGCCCTGCACGACTTCGCTGATCCTGATCCTGGAGCCGCGGCGGCATTCAGCCGTAAACTTGCTCCGGGCGGCATGATCTTTGGCCGACTTCTGGCCGAGGCGATGGATCTGTCCGGGATCGGCTCGGTCATCGACATCGGTGGTGGCGCCGGAACTATTCTGGTCGGGTTGCGCGAACGCTGGCCGCACCTCGCCACGACGCTGATGGAACTGCCAGCCGTTGCCGCCGTCGCGCCGGAGATCCTGGCCGACTACGGTGCGCCTGACGTGGCCGTCGAGGAGGGGGATATCACGCTGGCACCCTCGCGCGGTCGCCACGACCTGGCGATCCTGAAGGCGGTAATTCAGGTCCTGCCGCCGAACGAGGCCCGCAGCGCGATCCTGAATGCGGCGCGGAGCTTGAACGCCGGCGGCGAAATCGCCGTGGCGGGATGGGGAGTGGTGGACGACGACCGCCTCGGCCCGCCGGAGGGGGTCTTCCTGAACCTGACCTTCCTGAACCTCTATCGCGCCGGCGAATCCTATACCGAGGGCCAGTATCGGTCGTGGATGACCGAGGCCGGCTTCCACAACATCATCCGAACCCGGCTCGCTGATGGCTGTGCATTGTTCCGGGCGCGTCTGACACCGTGATGTCGTCTGCACGCATGGGTCCGTCATGGCGCCGAACGCTGTGCAGGGCGTTCGCGTGGTCGGCCGCCGCGGGGCACGCAACATGCTCCGTCGGAA
>JBAQHA010000590.1:0-3825 GCA_049288075.1 Oricola sp. | reverse complement strand
CGCCGGCGCGCGTTTCATGCGATCACGAGCCGTTCGACTGAACGGCGGCGTCGATCAGGTCCTGGCCGATATCGTCCTGGAACTGCTCCCAGACGGGCTTCATCGTCGAGACCCATGCGGCTCGCTGCTCGGGCGTGAGTTCGCGTACCTCGGCGCCGGCGTCGATGATGTTCTGCCGGTTCTTGGCCTCCTGGTCGGCGACCTGGGCGTTGGCGCCCTTTGTCACCTCGTCGACGATCGACAGGAACTGGTCACGCACTTCGGCGTCGAGGCCGTTCAGCCATTCCGTCGAGGTGACGAGCAGGTAGGCGAGCAACTGGTGGTTGGTCTCGGTGATGCCATCCTGCACCTCGAAGAACTTCTGGGTGTAGATGTTCGACCAGGAGTTCTCCTGTCCGTCGACGACGCCGGTCTGCAACGCGCCGTAGACTTCCTTGAAGGCGAGTTTCTGCGCCGAGGCGCCCATCCCCTCGATCATCGCCTCGGCGACGTCCGAGGTCTGGATGCGGAACTTGAGGCCCTGGGCGTCGGAAGGAACGAGCAGCGGCTTGTTGGCCGAGAACTGCTTGAGGCCGGAGGACCAGTAGCCGAGACCGGTGTAGCCGTTCGGCTCGGTCACCTTCAGCAGGCCGCGGCCGGCGTCGGAATCGGCGAAGGCCGCGACGGCGTCGAGGCTCGAGAACAGGAAGGGCAGGTCGAACAGGCGGTACTTCTTGGTGTAGGCCTCGAATTTCGACAGCGACGGGGCGGCGAGTTGGACGTCGCCGAGCAGCAGCGCCTCCATCACCTTGTCGTCGTCATAGAGCGTCGAGTTTGGGAAGACCTCCATGCAGGCCTTGCCGTTCATTTCCTCGTTGACACGGTTGGCGAGCGTCGTGGCCGCGTCACCCTTGGGGTGTCCTGTCGCCGCGACGACATGGCTGAACTTGATGACCATTTCGCCGTCGTCGCACTGGGCGAGCGCCTGGGTCGCGGTCAGCGAAATCGCTAGCGCCGAGACGGCGCCGAGAAGCTTCTTCATGAAATTTCCTCCACTGCGGGGATTGCCCCCGTTTTTCATTTCGCAGGGAGACGAAGGATCGTGCCGGCGCGCGGCGCGGCAAGCATCCCCTCCTCCCCGAAAAGACACAGAGCCTTTCGCCATCCTATCCTGCATCCGGCGTGCCAAATTCGAGACAGCCGGCAAAACAAGGGAAATCGTGCGGGCGGAGGGCCGTTCATGGGTAGAAAACCACCCATCCGGACACGCCGGTGTCACCGAAGCTACCCATCGGGATCGGAAGCAATCCCATGCCTGCGCATCTTGTCGTAGAGGCCCTTGCGGGAAATGCCGAGCGCTACATAGACGTCCTTCAGCCGGCCGCCGGCCCTGGCGATCTCCGTCTCGATGACGGCGCGCTCGAAGGCGGCCATGCGGTCGGCGAGCGGCCCGGCGAAATCCCCGCCTTCGGGAGCGGCCGGCGAGCCGAAGCCGTTCCACAGCCCGAGCACCCAGCGATCCGCGATGTTGCGCAGTTCGCGCACGTTGCCCGGCCAGTCGTGCGCGACAAGCTGGCGTTCCAGCGCGGGCGTGAATTCGGGAATTTCGCGGCGATAGCGGGCGCGGGCCTGGCGGGCGAGGTGCTCGAAGAGAAGCGGGATGTCCTCGCGCCGGTCGCGCAATGGCGGGATGGTCAGGGAGACGACGTTCAGCCGGTAGTAGAGATCTGCCCGAAATCGCCCGGCCTTCGCCTCTCCGGCGAGGTCGGACTTGGTCGCCGCGAGAAAGCGGACGTCCAGCGGTATCCGCTTGTTGGAGCCAAGCCGCTCGATGGAGCGCTCCTCGATCGCGCGGAGCAGTTTCGCCTGCAGGTCGAGCGGCATGGATTCTATCTCGTCAAGAAAGACGGTGCCGCCATTGGCGTGTTCGAGCTTGCCGATGCGCTGTTTCGAGGCGCCGGTGAATGCTCCCGCCTCGTGACCGAACAGCTCGGATTCGAAAATGTCCGGCGGCAGGGCGGCGCAGTTGAGCGCGACGAAACCGCCCGGCGCGCGCGGCGAAAAATCGTGAAGGGCGCGAGCGACGACCTCCTTTCCGGCGCCGGTCTCGCCGAGGATGACCACATCGGCTCCGGTGCCGGCGATCAGCTCGACCTCGCTGCGCATCGCGGCAATGGCCGGGGAGCGGCCGACAATGCGCTCGGCGATGCCGCTGACCGCATCGAGTTCGGAACGCAGGATGCGGTTTTCCAGCACCAGGCGGCGCTTCTCCAGCGCGCGCCGCGTCACCGTGCCAAGGTCCTGAACGCGGAAGGGCTTGGGAATGAAATCGTAGGCGCCCTCGCGCATTGCGTCGACCGCGAGCTGGATGTCGCCGTGGCCGGTGATCAGGATCACGGGGATCGCCGGGTCGATCTCCAGCACGCGCGCCATGAAGCGCATTCCGTCCATGTCGCCGGGCATTCGGATATCGGAGACGACCGCGCCGGCGAAATCCCTGCCGATCGACGGCAGCGCGTCGGCGGGCGTCTTGAAATCGGCGACGGCGAGATCATCCAGTTCAAGCCCCTGCCGCAAGGCGTGGCGCAAATCGTCATCGTCGTCGACGAGAAGAATGTCCGGTCCGGCGGTACTGACGGTCATCTGCATTCAGCTCTCATTCGGCTGCCTCGGCTTCGACCCCGGATGCCGGAAGGTCGACGACAAAGCAAGCGCCGGTCCCCGCCGCAGGTTCCTCCAGGCGCACCGAACCCCGAAGATCGCGCACCACGCTGTCGACGATGGAAAGACCGAGGCCGAGGCCGGCGCCGACCGGCTTGGTCGTGAAGAAGGGCTCGAAGATATGCGCGCGCGCCGCCGCAACGATACCCGGCCCGTTGTCGGCGATCGCGATGCGGACACGGTCGCCATCGCGCCGCGCAGAAATGGACACGCATGCGCCGGGGCCGGCGCGCCCGTCCTCGCCGCCCAGCGCGTCGATGGCATTTCCGACCAGGTTGACGACGATCTGGGAGAGGCGAATCGGCCCGGTATGGGCCGTCAGTCCGGGCTCGATATCGGTGGCTATCGCAACCCCGGCCTTCTTCGCCTTCCGATCGACGAGCATGAGGGCCTCGGAGACGACGACTTCCACAGAGGCCGGAGCGAGCACGGTCGACGGCTTGCGCGAAAAGGCGAGCAGCGTTTTCGACAGGGCGCTCATGCGGTCGACCATCTGGCCGATACGCGTCAACACGTCAGGAACGGCGTCCGACTTGCCCCGCTCGATCATGACCGTGGCGTTGTCGGCATAGGTCTTGATGGCGGCAAGCGGCTGATTGTATTCGTGGGTGAGCCCGGCGGACATCTGGCCGATGACTGCGAGCTTGGCGGCATGGACAAGTTCGCCCTGGGTGTCGCGGAGCTGCCTTTCGGTCTGCCGGCGCACCTCGATCTCCTCGCGAAGGGCGGCGTTCACCTCGGAAAGCCTGGCGGTGCGGTCGCGCACCACGCGCTCCAGCCGCATGCTTTGCGCCTTCTCGCGGCGAATGAGCGAGCGGTTCATCTCCTGGCGGGAGAGCAGCATCAGCCCGATCATGCCGGCCAGAACGACCGCGAGGCCGGAGAGCCAGCCGGCGTTGCGCCGCGCGGTTTCCACCGGCGCGGAATCGACCAGTACATGCATCGTCCAGCCGAGAATGGGAATGGTGCGCTCGGCCTCGACGAAGCGGGTATTGGCGCGCTCGGGGATGCGCAGGAAGTCTCCGGCCGCATAGGAAAGCGGCTCCGCACCGGGCGCGGCCTCGCGACCCTTCCACGGCCGGCCGACCCATTCCGGCTGGTTCGACAGGAACACGAATTCCCGGC
>JBAQHA010000589.1:0-3695 GCA_049288075.1 Oricola sp. | reverse complement strand
CGACTGGTCGGTGCCCGAAGGAACCCGGTTCGTGATTCTCGAACTCGGGGCCAACGACGCCTTGCGCGGGATAGAGCCCGGGCTCACGCGCGACAATCTCGACAAGATGATAAGCCGGCTGCGGGAGCGCGGTATCGACGTCATTCTGGTGGGCATGCTGGCCCCGCCCAACATGGGCGACGATTACGCCGCGGCCTTCAACCCGATCTTTCCCGAACTGGCGCGAAAATATTCGCTGCCGCTCTACCCCTTCTTCCTCGAGGGCGTCGCCACCGATCCGGCCAAACAGCTCGGCGACGGCATGCATCCCAATCCGGCCGGTGTGGCCACGATGGTGGAGCGTTTCCTGCCCCTGATGCGCGAATATCTCGCCGATAACGGCGCTTGAGGGCGCTTACTGCGACCAGGATCGGCGTCGCCTCGAAACGAATCATCGGGAAGTTTTGACTTGCGCCCCTTGCCCGTCCGTGATTCGATTCAGCTGGGGACAAAGTGATTTGCCTGTCACACTTCGGATATCGGAGGAGAGAGCATCATGCCGCGTCTGTTCGCAGCCCTGGAAATTCCGCACAATGCGGCGATGTCCTTGTCACTCCTGCGCGGCGGCCTGCCGGGCGCCCGCTGGATCGATACCGAGAACTACCATCTGACGCTGCGCTTCATCGGGGATGTGGAACACCACGTCGCGGACGAAGTCGCTCATGCGCTGGACAGGGTGCGCCGTCACGAATTCCGTATCGGCCTGTCTGGCCTCGGCGTCTTCGGCGGCAAGAAGCCGCATTCGCTTTTCGCAATCCTCACGGCTTCGCCCGATCTCATAGAATTGCAGGCCGAGATCGAGCGTATCTGCCAGCGGTTACGCCTGCCGGCCGATCCCCGCAAGTTCACGCCGCATGTGACGATCGCGCGATTGCGCAACACGCCGCCCGAGGTCGTCGCGCGCTACCTTTCGGGCCGCGGAGATTTCTTCGTGCCGCCCTTTACCGTCAACCGTTTCGTGCTGATGTCGTCGAAGGAATCGGTCGGCGGCGGCCCCTATATCGTCGAGGAAAGCTACCCGCTGACCCCGCGCGCATCGGTCCCGAACCTTGCCAGGCCCGCATTCGACGCGGCGCGTATCGTCCGGTGAACCGGGCGAAACTCGACAGCGATGCGATCGCTGCCGCGCTGGAAGCGCTTCCAGGCTGGGAAATCGTCCAGAACGGCCTCGCCATCCGGCGGACGTTCAAGTTCAAGACCTTCCGCAAGGCCTTCGCCTTCATGACGGAGATGGCGCTCGTGGCCGAGAAGATGGACCACCATCCCGAGTGGTTCAACGTCTACAGTCGCGTCGACGTCACCCTGACGACGCATGACGCCGACGGCGTCACCGAACTCGACCTGAAGCTCGCCGCCGCCATGAACGCTGCAGCCGCTTGAAGCGGGCCGCCGGCCTCACCACATCAAATCCATGACGAAGGTACGCGACCGCATGGAAGACGTTCTGATCGGCGAGATTCTCGAACCGGGCTCCGAAAAGCAACAGGCCCGGCGCGAGAAGCGCGTGCGCGAAAAATTCTGGTCGACGGCGAAGAAGGCCGCCCGCGCCGTTCCCTTCATGGACGAGGTCGTCGCCGCCTATTTCTGCGCTTTCGACCCCAAGACGCCCGTGAAGGTGCGCGCAACGCTGCTGGCCGCGCTCGCCTATTTCGTCCTGCCGCTCGATTTCATCCCCGATTTCCTCCTCGGCTTCGGCTTCGGCGACGACGTCGCCGTACTGATGGCGGCGCTGTCGGCCGTGCGCAACAACATCACCGACGCCCATCGCCTCGCGGCCCGCAAGGCGCTCGCCGATCATGACATCGAGGCGCAAACCGGGGATGAGGCCCCGGTCATCGACCTCTGAATTCCGCGTTCCAACGCCGTCTCGGTCCCTTGTCACGTCGCATCCGCGGTTCCGGCTTGCAGGCAAACAGGCCCGCCATCCCGTTTAGGAAGCAAAGTCAAACTCTTGCCGTTTTCGCCCTGCAGGAACCGTTTGTTGGGACGAAGGTGTCGCGCGGCATGCGGTTGAGAGGGCGGGGAGTTTAAACTCATTGGCGATCTGTTCACCATTTGGTAACCCTGACTCGTACAGATTGGGTTAACCAAATCCTCATGTTTCATGCGTGACCGACAAGAACCGGTAGGGAAAATGTTCAAATCAGCGAAAGTTTTCGCGGGAATGCTGGCGGCGGGAGCGATGGCGATCGGCGCGGCAAGCGCCCAGGCGCAGACGCCGACACGGATCGGCGAGTTCAATGACTGGGGTTCCTTCAGCTACGATTCCGGCGGCGGCAAGGTCTGCTACGCCCTGTCCGTGCCGACCGCCAAGCAGCCCGCCAACGTCGATCACGGCGACAATTTCTTCCTCGTCACCCAGCGCGCCCGCCAGAACGTGACCTACGAGCCGCAATTCATGGCGGGCTACACGCTGCAGGAAGGCTCCAAGGTGACGGTCGTTATCGACGGCCAGTCCTTCACGCTCTTCACCAAGGAAAATTCTGCCTGGGTGGAGAACGCCGCGCAGGAACCGGCCCTTGTGGCGGCGATGAAAGCGGGCTCCAGGATGTCCGTGAAGGCGAAATCGCGCCGCGGCACCGACACGAGCTACGAGTATTCATTGTCTGGTGTCACCGCCGCGCTCAACGCCATTCAAAACTGCAACTGAAGCACCTATCTTTCGAGGATGCGCGCGCGAGCCGGGCCAAGCCCGGCTCTTGCCATGTGTGCGGCGTGACGGCGCGCCCGACTTGTGCTAGGTCGCGCCACTCGCTTGATTGATGGATAGCCAATGGCCGTTTCGCTTGACCTGACCGACACTGCGGCGCGCGACGCGCTGTCAGCCGACCTGCGCGCGGCGTCGCCCGACAAGCCGACGCTGATCGGACTGACGCGTCCCCAACTGGCCGAGGCGCTCGTCGCCGCAGGCGTGCCGGAACGCCAGGCCAGGATGCGCGTCCAGCAGGTCTGGCACTGGCTCTATGTGCGCGGCGTCTCCGATTTCGACGACATGACCAATGTCTCGAAGGATCTGCGCGTCCTCCTCAAGGAGAATTTCTCCATCGCCCGACCCGAGATCGTCGAGGAGCAGGTCTCCAACGACGGCACCCGCAAGTGGCTGTTGCGCTTTCCGCCGCGCGGCGCCGGCAAGCCGGTCGAGGTCGAGACCGTCTATATCCCCGAGGAAGGGCGAGGTACGCTCTGTGTCTCCAGTCAGGTCGGCTGCACGCTGACCTGCACCTTCTGCCACACCGGCACCCAACGTCTTGTCCGAAACCTGACTTCAGAGGAAATCGTCTCCCAGCTCCTGCTCGCGCGCGACCGGCTCGGCGACTTCCCCGACCGCGACACGCCGCAGGGCGCCATCGTCCCGTCGGAAGGCCGCAAGGTCTCCAACGTCGTCATGATGGGCATGGGCGAACCGCTCTACAACTATGACAATGTCCGTGATGCGTTGCTGATCTTCGCCGATGGCGACGGCCTGTCGCTGTCGAAGCGCCGCATCACGCTGTCGACCTCCGGCGTCGTGCCGCAGATCGCCAGGATGGGCGAGGAGACCGGCGTCATGCTGGCGATCTCGCTCCACGCCACCAATGACAAGCTTCGCGACGAGTTGGTGCCGATCAACAGGAAATATCCGTTGAAGGAATTGCTCGATGCCTGCCGCGCCTATC
>JBAQHA010000588.1:0-11000 GCA_049288075.1 Oricola sp. | reverse complement strand
ATCGACAGCCACATCAAGCGCCTGCGCAAGAAATTCAAGGCCGTCGACGATTCCTTCGACATGATCGAGACGCTCTATGGCGTCGGCTACCGTTTCCGGGAAAACTGAACGGCGGCCGGTGTGAATGCTGCGGGCGGATAAGGGGCGCAATGACGGCGGAAACGGATCACATTGCCTACAGGGCCGCGCCGGCGGATACGGCGAAGCCTGCGCGGGTGAAATCCGGACCGCGCACCGGCGGGATTCTCGCGATCTTCAGGCCCCTGCGGCGGCTGTTCGGCGGTTTCATCTTCTCCTCGCTGACGCACCGCATCCTGTTCCTGAACCTCGCCGCCCTCGGCGTGCTGATGTCGGGCATCCTCTACATCAACCAGTTCCGTGACGGCCTGATCGACGCCCGTGTCGAAAGCCTCATGACGCAAGGCGAAATCATCGCCGGCGCCATCGCCGCTTCCGCCAGCGTCGAGACCAACGCCATCCTGATCGATCCCGACAAGCTGCTCGAACTGCAGGCCGGCGAATCGATCGTCCCGAACGCCGACCGTTTCGACAATCTCGATTTTCCCATCAATCCGGAGCGCGTCGCGCCGGTGCTGCGCCGGCTGATCTCGCCAACCCGCACCCGCGCCCGCATCTATGACCGCGACGCCAACCTCCTGCTCGATTCGCGCCATCTTTATTCCGGCGGCCAGGTGTTGCGCTACGACCTGCCGTCCGTCGGCGAGACGGAAACGGGCCTCGCGGACCGTTTCGACAAGCTGCTGTCTCGCATTTTTCGCCGCCGCGACCTTCCGGTCTACACCGAGCAGCCGGGCGGTAGCGGCGCCGCCTTCTCGGAAGTGATGAGCGCGCTCGCCGGCGGCCGCTCGCAGATCGTGCGCGTCAGCACGCAGGGTGAACTGATCGTGTCCGTCGCCGTGCCGATCCAACGCTACCGGGCCGTGCTCGGCGTGCTGCAACTGTCGACCCAGGGCGGCGACATCGACAAGATCGTCGAGGCCGAACGTTTCGCGATGATGCGCGTCTTCGCCGTCGCCGTGATCGTCAACATCATCCTGTCGGTGGCGCTCGCCGGCACCATCGCCAATCCGCTGCGCCGTCTGGCCGCCGCCGCAGTGCGTGTGCGCCGCGGCGTGAAGATGCGCGAGGAAATCCCCGATTTCTCCGACCGCCAGGACGAAATCGGCAACCTGTCGGTGGCGCTGCGCGAGATGACCAATTCGCTCTACGCCCGCATCGACGCGATCGAGAGCTTCGCCGCCGATGTCAGCCACGAGCTGAAGAACCCGCTGACGTCGCTGCGCAGCGCGGTCGAGACCCTTCCGCTGGCCAGGAACGACGACATGCGCAAGCGCCTGACCGACGTCATCCAGCACGACGTCAAGCGGCTTGACAGGCTGATCACCGACATCTCGGACGCCTCGCGTCTCGATGCCGAACTGGTGCGCGAGGACGCGACGCGGGTCGATCTCGCCAGGCTGCTGCGCGATCTGACCGCCGTCCTCGACCAGAACCGCCTCGGCCGTCCGGGCATGCTGCGCCTCCACGTCGACAAGCTCCCGGCGCACGCCAAGGGCTATTTCGTCAACGGCCACGAATCGCGCATCGGCCAGGTCATCACCAACCTGGTTCAGAACGCTTTCTCCTTCGTGCCCGAGGAAGGCGGCCGGATCGATATCCGCCTGTCGATGACTCCCCGCTACGTCGTCGTGCTGGTCGAGGACAACGGGCCCGGCGTCCAGGTGGACACCATCGAGAAGATCTTCCAGCGTTTCTATACCGACCGTCCCGGGCCCGACCAGTTCGGCCGCAATTCCGGTCTCGGTCTGTCGATCTCGCGCCAGATCGTCGAAGCGCATGGCGGCACGCTGACGGCCGAGAATATCCAGGCCGGCGGTGAAAAAGGAGCGCTATCGGGCAAGCCGGCCGGCGCCCGCTTCACGATCCGGTTGCCGCGCGAATGACAGGGGACGGCCGGCCCGCCGGCGGTTCGACCCTCGAACACGCCACGGTCGTCGAGATCGACCGCCGCGGCGTCCTGATCCGCGGACCGTCCGGTTCGGGCAAGACCGCGCTCGCCATCGAACTTCTGTTCCGCTGCCGTGCCTGCGATATCGAGTCGGCACTGGTCGCCGACGACTATGTCTATCTGGCCGGCGGCGAGGAAACCGGCACGCTTGTCGCCTCCGCGCCGGAGCGCACCGCCGGCCTGATTGAGTTCCGCGGTTTCGGCATCGTCAAGGCCGGCTATGCCCGCCACAAGCCGAAAACGCGCGTGGGACTGTCCGTCTTGCTCGCCGCCCCCGCCGACTGCGACCGCGTCGCCGATCCAGGTCGCCGCGCCGTCTTTTTCGGTGTCGCGCTTCCCGAACTGGCCCTGCCCGAACGCGAACCGATCTCGAATGCCTATGCTGTGCTCGGCTGCCTGGGCCTTTCGGAGCGGGTGTTTTAGGCCGAAAAGCCTTGTCACGAGCGGAAATTGCTGATCATGATGCGGCCGCCCGGACGGCCGCTATGGACGGCGAAAGACAACAAGCCGGCGATAGGATGGGAGAGACTGGGGTATGATTGGCGTCGTGCTTGTAACGCACGGAAACCTGGCGGAAGAATTCAAGGGCGCCGTCGAGCATGTGGTCGGATCCCAGGCGCAATTCGCGACCGTGTGTATCGGCGCCGATGACGACATGGAGCAGCGCCGCCGCGATATCATAGCCCGGGTCGCCGATGTCGATAGCGGCGACGGTGTCATCATCGTCACCGACATGTTCGGCGGAACTCCGTCGAACCTGTCGATCTCTGTCATGGAGACCGGCCGGATCGAGATCCTCGCGGGTATGAACCTGCCGATGCTGATCAAGCTTGCCCGCGTGCGCGAGGACCACGGGATCGCCGACGCCCTCTCGCAGGCCTGCGACGCCGGGCGCAAATACATCAACGTGGCAAGCCAGATCCTGGCGGGAAAGTAACGGCACTTGTCCGCACAGGCCAATTCGCTGACGCGCAGCCTCGTCATCACGAACAAGCGCGGCCTGCACGCCCGCGCCTCGTCGAAATTCGTCAAGCTGATCGAGAAGTTCAATTCCGACATCACCGTCTCCAAGGACGGCCTCTCGGTTCACGGCACGTCGATAATGGGCTTGATGCTGCTGGCCGCGGCGCCCGGATGTTCGATCGAGGTCACCGCTGACGGCCCCGACGCCGAACAGGCGCTCGATGCGATTGCGGCTCTCCTCGCCGACAAGTTCGGCGAGGGCGAGTGAACGATACCGATCGGCCTGCGCGGATCAGGATATAAAGATTTCCTTATATTGAGATTGTCAGTTTGGCCGGTCTCTGCTAGGCAGCGCCCAAACAGACGGAGTTGTCCCATGTCCAATTCGAACGACTACGCGATCGCCGACATCGCGCTGGCCGATTACGGCCGCAAGGAACTCGATATCGCTGAAACCGAAATGCCGGGCCTGATGGCCTGCCGTGAGGAATTCGGCGAGACGAAGCCGCTGAACGGCGCCCGCATTTCCGGTTCCCTCCACATGACGATCCAGACCGCGGTGCTGATCGAGACGCTGCAGGCGCTCGGCGCCGAAGTGCGCTGGGCTTCCTGCAACATCTTTTCCACCCAGGACCATGCCGCCGCCGCGATCGCCGCGACCGGCACGCCGGTCTTCGCCGTCAAGGGCGAGTCGCTGGAGGATTACTGGACCTACACGGACCAGATCTTCCAGTGGGCCGATGGCGGCCTGTCCAACATGATCCTCGATGATGGCGGCGACGCTACCATGTACATCCTTCTCGGTGCGCGCGCCGAGGAAGGTGAGGACATCCTGTCCGCGCCCGGTTCTGAAGAAGAGGAATTCCTCTTCGCCCAGATCAAGAAGCGCATGGCGGCCAGCCCCGGCTGGTTCGTCAAGCAGCGCCACGCCATCAGGGGCGTGACCGAGGAAACGACGACCGGCGTCAATCGTCTCTATCAGCTGCAGAAGAAGGGGATGCTGCCCTTCCCGGCCATCAACGTGAACGACTCGGTCACCAAGTCGAAATTCGACAACAAGTACGGCTGCAAGGAATCGCTGGTCGACGGCATTCGCCGCGCCACCGATGTGATGATGGCCGGCAAGGTCGCCGTCGTCTGCGGCTACGGAGACGTCGGCAAGGGGTCGGCCCAGTCGCTGCGCGGCGCCGGCGCCCGCGTCAAGGTCACCGAAATCGACCCGATCTGCGCCCTGCAGGCGGCGATGGACGGCTATGAAGTGGTTCAGCTGGAGGACGTCGTCTCGAACGCCGACATCTTCGTCACCACGACGGGCAACAAGGACGTGATCCGCATCGAGCATATGCGCGAGATGAAGGACATGGCGATCGTCGGCAATATCGGCCATTTCGACAACGAGATTCAGGTCGCCGCGCTGAAGAACCTGAAATGGACCAACATCAAGCCGCAGGTCGACATGGTCGAGTTCCCGAAGGGCAACCGCATGATCCTCCTGTCGGAAGGCCGCCTGCTCAATCTCGGTAACGCGACCGGTCATCCGAGCTTCGTGATGTCGGCCTCCTTCACCAACCAGGTGCTCGCCCAGATCGAGCTCTTCTCCAAGGGCGGTCAGTACGGCCACGAGGTCTATGTCCTGCCGAAGCACCTCGACGAAAAGGTCGCCCGCCTTCATCTCGACAAGCTTGGCGTCCGCCTGACGGAACTTTCCGACGAACAGGCCTCCTATATCGGCGTCACGCCGAAGGGCCCATTCAAGCCGGAACACTACAGATACTAATTACCTTACCATATGGCACAACATCTTGTGGCCGGAGGATGCGATGCATTCTCCGGCCTCTTTTTTACCGTCCTGACGCTTCACGCGGAATCCCGCTGCGGGTATTTTGGAGTGATTCGCGAGCGCGCGTGCGGTGCCGAAATCGCGAAATGTGCGTATAATTCCACATGAGCGTGGCGAACTGACGTGCCTGCGGCGAGGGGACGAGGATGCCGGATTCGAGGAAAGTAGAACAGCGGGGCGGACGGACATTCCGCGCCGTGCGCCTTGCGTTGCTGTCTGCATCCGCCGCCTGGCTGGCCAGCACCCCGGAATCCAGTGCCCAGGAGAAAGCCGGATTTCTCGACCAGGTCCTGAACCATCCGCTCGGAACGCCCGAAGTCGTCCAGTTCGCCCTGTTCACCGGCGCCATGACCGCTGCGCTTGCCTCCGCCTTGTGGCTGATTCGCGAGCGCGGCCGCACGGCGCGCCAGAATGTCCTGCTGCGCGCTCGTGTGGTGGCGCTCAATGCCCAGGTCGCCCGTCTCGAGACGCTTGCGACGACGGAGGGCCAGCGCGCCGTCATCTGGGAGGATCGCGACCAGAAGCCCGTCATCTTTGGCACGCTTGAGGCCAACAGCGGCGCGCCGGCCGAACGTAGCGCCTTTCTCGCCTTCGGCCGCTGGCTCGAACCGCGTTCGGCGGCCCGCATCGACCATCTCGTCGCCGAACTGCGCGACGAGGCGAAACCCTTCAACGATATCGTCGAAACGCGCCGCGGCGTGCCGCTCGCGGTGATCGGCCGCACCAACGGATCGAGCGCCGTCCTGCGCTTCGAGAACCTCGCCAGCGAACGCGCCGGCCGTGCCCGCCTCGCCATCGAGCACAGCCGCATCGTCGAGACCCTGGAAACACTGCAGGGACTGCTCGATACGCTGGACGCTCCGGTCTGGCTGCGCGGCCGTGACGGCGCGCTCGCCTGGGTCAACCGGGCCTTTGCCGGCGCCACTGGCCACGCCAGTTCCGCCGAGGCCGTGCGGGCCGGCTCGGAACTCTTCGGCAGCCAGGCGCTGCAGAAGATCGCATCTGGGCGCGAGAAGGACGGCAGTTACAAGTCCTCGGTCTCGACCGTTGTCGGCGGTGACCGCCTCGTTTTCGATGTTGCCGAGGCCGGCGGCCCGTTCGGTTCCGCCGGGCTTGCCATCGACAAGACCGACTACGACGCGATGCGCAACGAGTTGAACAACACGATCCGCAGCCATGAGGAAACTCTCGACGAACTGACGACGGCTGTCGCCATGTTCGACGAGAATGCCAAGCTGCGATTCTACAACCAGGCTTTCCAGAAGCTCTGGGGCCTCGATCAGGCGTTCCTCGATTCCCGTCCCGACAACGCGATCTTCCTCGACCGGCTGCGCGCCGACGGCAAGCTGCCGGAACAACCGGAATGGCGGCGCTGGAAGGACGGCATCCTGTCCGCCTACCGCGCCGTCGAACCGCAGGAGCATTGGTGGCATCTGCCCGATAGCCAGACGATCCGCGTCGTCGCCAATCCGCATCCGAAGGGCGGACTGACCTGGGTGTTCGAGAACCTCACCGAACGCATCAATCTGGAAAGCCGCTACAAGACGCTGGTGCGCGTGCAGGGCGAGACCCTTGATCACCTTGCCGAAGGCGTCGCCGTGTTCGGCTCCGACGGCCGTTTGCGGCTCTCGAACCCGGCCTTCCTGCGCTTCTGGAGCCTGACCGTCCAGACGAAAGGCCAGCCGCTGCATATTTCGCAGATCGCATCCGATTGCGAGAAGCGCTTCGGCGATGCCGAACCCTGGTCCTATTTCGCCGGTGTTGTCACGGGCTTCGAAGACGACCGAGCCGACGAGTCCGGCCGTTGTTCCCTCGGCGACACGATCCTGTCCTGGATGGTCGCGCCGCTGCCGAACGGCCAGACGATGATCACCTTCGTCGACGTGACCGCCTCCGATCAGGTCGAGCGCGCTTTGCGCGACCGCAACGAGGCGCTGATGCGCACCGCCCAGCTGCGCTCCCGATTTATCCGGCATGTCTCCTACGAGCTTCGCACGCCGCTCACCAACATTTCCGGCTTCACCGCCCTGCTGCAGAGCCCGTCGACCGGGCCGCTCACCCAGAAGCAGAAGGACTATGTCGACCACATCGCTTCGTCTTCCGACGCGCTGATGCTGATCGTCGACGACATACTCGATCTGGCAACCATCGACGCGGGCATCATGGAACTCGATTTCGCGCATGTGGATATCGAGCCGATGATGCGCGACGTTGCCGCCGGCCTCGGCCCCCGTTTCGCCGAGCATGGCATCGATCTTGCCGTGCGCGTTGCGCCCGACACCGGATCGATTGTCGCCGATGCGGCGCGCATGCGCCAGGTGATGTTCAACGTGCTGGCCAACGCCGCAGACTTCGCGCCGGAAAACTCGACCGTGACCTTTTCTTGCGAACGCGAGGAGGGCGGCGTCGTCTTCAGGATCCGCGATCGCGGCCCCGGTATCCCTGCCGATGCGATGGAAGAAATCTTCAATCCGTTCGAAACCGGAAAACCCGGCCGCCGACGCGGCGCCGGCCTCGGCCTCTCGCTGGTGAAAAGCTTCGTTTCGCTGCATGACGGCGAGGTGGCGATCAACTCCTCGGCCGATCGCGGCACCGAGATCGTGCTGCGGTTCCCCGAGGTCCCGCCGAGCATGCGCGAAGCGGCCGAATAGGCGGCTTGCCGTGCGCGCCACGTGGCCCTAAGGCTCCGGTCGTGAAACTGACTCTTCCCTCGCAACCGGCCCTTGCGCGCTTCGCGGCCGATTTCGCCTTTGCGCTCAAGCCGGGCGACTGCGTTCTGCTGGCCGGCGATCTCGGCGCCGGCAAGACCACCTTCGCCCGCGCGGCTATCCGCGCGCTCGCCGGAGACTCCGACGAGCGGCTCGAGGTGCCGAGTCCGACCTTCACCCTCGTCCAGAATTATGACCTGCGCCTGCCCGTTGCCCATTTCGATCTCTATCGTCTGACCGGTCCCGACGAGATCGACGAACTGGGTCTGTGGGAAGCGCTGGAGACCGGCGCGGCCTTTGTCGAGTGGCCGCAGCGCGCCGCGACGCATCTGCCGCGCGACGCCATTCGCCTTACCCTCGCCGAATCTTCGGGCGATCCCGACGCCCGCGACATCGAAATCGACGCACTGGACGGGTTCATGCAAAGGCTGCAACGCAGCCTGGCCATGCGCTCCTTTCTTGACGCGAACGGCTGGGGCGACGCCTTCCGGCGCTTCCTTCTCGGAGACGCCTCGACCCGCGCCTACGAAACCGTCCATCGCGGCACGGAGACCGCGATCCTGATGAACGCGCCGAGGCGCCCGGACGGCCCGCCGGTGCGCGACGGCAAACCCTATTCGCAGATCGCCCATCTGGCCGAGGACATCCTGCCCTTCGTCGCCATCGGCCGGGTCTTGAAGGAAAAGGGTTTCCGGGCGCCCGGGATCTTCGCCTTCGATCTCGACCGGGGCTTCGTCCTGCTCGAACATCTTGGCTCCGACGGGGTGCTCGATGCCGCCCGCAATCCGATCCCGGAACGCTATCTCGCTTCCGTCGAGTGCCTCGCCGCGATGCATGGCCTCGACTGGCCGCGCGGCATCGCGGCCGACCGACGGCCTTACCGCGTTCCGGATTTCGATCTTCCCGCCTTCCTGATCGAAACCGAACTCCTGACAGACTGGTACCTGCCGCGCGTCGCCGGCAAGCAGCTCGGCGACAGCGAGATAGCCGAATTCCGCTCGCTGTGGACGAAGCTGTTCGCCATCGTCGATGCCGGCGAGAAGACGCTGCTGCTGCGCGATTTCCATTCGCCCAACATCATCTGGGACGGTTCGGCCGCCGGCGTCGCCCGTGTCGGCCTGATCGATTTCCAGGACGCGATGATCGGCTCGGCCGCCTATGACGTCGCCTCTATCGTTCAGGACGCTCGCGTCGATGTGCCTGCCGACCTGCAGGAAGCCCTTCTCGACCGTTATTGCGCCCTGCGAGGGCAACAGCCCGGCTTCGACGAGAATGCCTTTCGGCTCGCCTTCGCGATCCTCGCCGCCCAGCGCGTCACCAAGATCCTCGGTATCTTTGTCCGCCTCGACGAGCGCGACGGCAAGCCCGGCTATCTCGCGCACATTCCGCGTTTGCAGGCCTATCTTCGCCGCAGCCTCGTCCATCCGGAACTCGGCGAGTTGCAGGAATGGTACGACAGGCACGGCATTCTCGATGCCCGCGTGGAGCCGCGTTGATGGGCAGGGTGAAGAAGGCGATGATACTTGCCGCGGGCCTCGGTACCCGGATGCGCCCGATCACCGACACGATCCCCAAGCCGCTCGTCCCGGTCGGCGGCAGGACGATGCTCGACCGATCGCTCGATATTGCCGAACAGGCGGGCATCGTGGAGGCGGTGATCAATGTCCATTACCTCGCGGATCCCATTCTGGCCCATTGTGCCCGGCGTCAATCGCCGAGAATCGCCATAAGCGACGAAACTGCCCAACTGCTCGAAACCGGCGGCGGCGTGGTCAGGGCGCTGCCTCTGCTGGGTACGGATCCGTTCCTGCTGTTGAACGCGGACACGTTTTGGGTCGAATGGGGCGCGCCCAACCTGCAGGCGATGATCGAGATGTTCGATCCGGCCCGCATGGACATCCTGCTGATGCTCTGCCGCCTGGCCGACACGACGGGTCACGACCGCGGCGGCGATTTCTCGATCGACGCCCACGGCCGGCTGGCGCGGCTTGCAGACAAGTCCGATCCGTCCGGCCTGGTTTATGCCGGTGCGACGATCTACAACCCGGCGATCTTCGAGGGCGCCGACGCCGTGCCGCACTCGCTTAACCTCTATTACGACCGCGCGATCGGGCAGGGCAGGCTGTTCGGTCACATCATGGAAGACGGACACTGGTTCACGGTCGGCACCCCGCAAGCCCTGCCGCTGGCGGAAGCGAAGCTGAAGGAACTGCAATCGGCTCGCGCCGATTGACCCGCCGTCCCGGGACGGGGAAACTGCGCCCCTGATCCACCGAAACGAAAGGCGTCTCTTGGCCGGTTACGTTCAGCCGCGCGTGTTCACCATAGCTCCCGGCATCGCCTTCCTGCCGGCGGTGGCGCGCGCGCTTTGCGACGGCGAACTCGTGCCGGGGTTCCGTTACGCCGGTGATCCGCTGCAATTGTCATCCGTTTCGATCTATGTGCCGACACGGCGCGCCGCTCGCGAGATGCGCTCGGCCTTCCTCGATCAATTAGGCGGCAAATCGATTTTGCTGCCGCGCATCAGGCCGCTCGGCGAATTCGACGAGGACGCCGGCTTTTTCGACGGCGACGATGCCGCCGCGATCGACATTCCGCCCGCCATCGACGCCACCGAGCGACTGCTGCTGCTCGGCACGCTGGTGCGCCAGTGGACGAAGCATCTGAAGATCGATACCGGCAGGCTCTACGGCGACGAGGCGATCGCGACACCGGTCTCGACCGCCGACGCCTTCTGGCTGGCGCGCGATCTCGCCGGGCTGATGGACCAGTTCTCGACCGGCCAGGTTCCGGTGTCCGCCCTCACCGGCCTCGATACTGCCGAACTCTCCGAATGGTGGAAGGTGACGCTCGCCTTTCTCGAGATCATGCGCCGCGAATGGCCGGATATCCTTGACCAGCGCGGCGCCATCGACCCCGGCGAGCACCGCAACCGCCGGCTCCTCGCCGAGG
This sequence comes from Oricola sp., assembly GCA_049288075.1. Classification (GTDB taxonomy): domain Bacteria; phylum Pseudomonadota; class Alphaproteobacteria; order Rhizobiales; family Rhizobiaceae; genus Oricola. The sequence continues at coordinate 508 of JBAQHA010000588.1, read as the reverse complement.
CCGCCCGTCTTGCCCGCAAACCGCCCGATGGCCCGGTAGTCGTCGCCGGTTCGACGGGTACCATTCCCGCCACCGCGGACCTGATCGCCACGATCGCGCGGCTGCCGATGGGCGCCGTCGTCCTCCCCGGGTTCGATCGCGACATGGACGACGCCTCGCGCGCGATTCTCGGTTCCGGGGACGAGGATGTCGCCTCGGTCATCGGCCACCCGCAATACGGCCTGCAGAAGCTGGCCGGTCGCATCGGCATCGCGCCGGAAGCGGTGGAGCCGCTCGGCGGCGCGGAGCCGGATGCGCTGCGGATGCGCAGGCTCTGGGTGGCGGAAAGCCTGCGCCCCTCCGGCGTCACCGATCGCTGGACGCAAACGCGGGCGAATGTCTCCGATGCGGCGTTCGACAATGTCGTGCTGCTCAACGCGCCGAACGAACATCTCGAAGCCGCAGCCATCGCGGCCGCGCTGCGCGAGGCGGTTCATGCGCCGGACGCCACCGCGGCGCTGGTGACACC
>JBAQHA010000587.1:0-5879 GCA_049288075.1 Oricola sp. | reverse complement strand
CCGCCGGCGTTGGCGGCGCGCTCGCCTCCGGCGGCGGGGAGGACGCGGCGCGAGGTTTTTTCGTCGTCCGCTGCGGCACTTCCTGGATTTGCGGCGCCGGCTGGGACCTGCCGCGAAACAGGAGGTCGAGCAGCGTGCGCGGCCGCTGCTCCTGGGCCTGCGCGGCCGTCACCGCGAAACCGGGGAGCGAAACCAGACTGCCGACGCCCTGGATCGCGGCGACGGCGATCGCCAGCGCCAGAATCGGGCGGATGAAATAATTGACCTGCGACAAGTTCCGTATTCCCGGCGCCGCGCCGTTCGCGGAGGGCGCGCGCCTACTCAGTTGCGCCGCAGCACCTTTAGCAGTTCCATCGACGCATAACCATCCTGTTGCAGCCCCCGGCGCGCCTGATAGGCCATGATCGCGTCGCGCGATGCCGGGCCGATCTTGCCGTCGACCTCGCCGTCATAGAAGCCGGCGCCCTTCAGCCGCTGCTGCAATTCCTCGCTCTCGGCAATGGACAGCCTGGTGAACGGTCGCGACCAGTCCTTGCGCGGCGGCGGATTGCCGCCGATCTGGTCGGCGAGCAGTCCGACGGCCAGCGCATATTTGTCGGCGTTGTTGTAGCGCTTGATGACGAAAAAGTTCTTCACCATCAGGAAGGCCGGGCCGTCGCGCCCCTGCAGGACCTTCAGTTCGGCCGCCTGGCCGGAACGCGGAAACGGCTTCCCGTTGGCGCGAACCACGCCGATGCTTTCCCATTGCGACAGCGGGGCGGACCCGCCCGGGAACTTGCGCCCCGCCGGCAGAACCACCTCGTAGCCCCAGGTTTGTCCGGCCTGCCAGCCGTTCTTCCTCAGGAGGTTCGCCGCCGTCCACAAGGCGTCTGGAACCGAGTTCCAGATGTCGCGCCGGCCATCGCCGTCGCCATCGACTGCGAATGCGAGATAGCTCGTCGGAATGAACTGCGTGTGTCCCATCGCACCCGCCCAGGAGCCCATCAACCCGTTGCGCGAAACGTCGCCGTTCTGCAGGATCTTGAGGGCCGCGATCAGCTGGCCGCGCGCGTATTTCGCCCGCTTGCGATCGGCATAGGCCAGCGTCGCCAGCGCGCGCGGCACGTAATGCAGCCGGTCTTCGCGCTTCAGGAACTCGCCATAGTCGGATTCCATCGACCAGATCGCCAGCACGATGTTGCGGCTGACGCCGGTCTGACGCTCGATCGAATCGAGCAGCCGGCCATATTTGCCGGCCATCGCGCGTCCCATCGCCACCGACCGTTCATGCACGCGTCCGTCGATATATTGCCAGGCTTCGTCCCGGAACTCCGGCTGGAACCGCGCTTTCTCGAGCACCTCCGGATCTGGCGTGGTGACGCCGGCGAAGGCGGCGTCGTAGACGGAAGGCGAAACGCCGCTTGCGATCGCCGTGCGGCGAAAATCGCCGATCCATCGCTGGAAGGCCGCGTCGGCGCTTGCGGTCACTGTGAAGAGCGGGGCGATCAGGACGGTCGCGGCGAGGACCAGCCCTGCGAAGCGGCGACTGGATGTGCTGCGCATGAACAAAATTTCCCTTTCTGTGCGATGCCCGACGCCGTCAGCCCTGTCACTGCAGGGGTTGTTCCCCGTTTTCTTCAGCATGGCGCGATACGATGGCATGATTTTGGCGTCGGTGCTCACCGCTGTAGCTTCAGACCGACGAAGGCGGTCGTCTTGTCGGTACGTTTCGTGGTGTCGCTGCTCAGCGTCTGTTCGTGCCCGATCCGTGTGGTCAGGCCCGCGAAGCGGTTGAACCAGTAGGTCAGCGCGGCGGTTCCGTTCAGCGTGACCTCGTCGGCCTCGCCTCTCGCGTCGCGATATTCCGCGCCCAAGCCGGCTTCGGCCGTCAGGTTCGCGCGAACGCGATGCGTCACGCCGAGATCGGCGGTATAAAGCAGTGCGCCGCTGGAGCCGGCGGTGCCGCTCGTTTCCGTCGTCGTCGACAACGCCAGGCTGACATCGGTCTCGCGGCGCGGCGACCAGTTGATCGTGGCGTCGACCGAGACGCCGGCGATATCCTCCAGCGCCGCGTCGGCGATGTCTTCCTTGATGAAGCCTGCCGCGATTTCGCCGTTCAGCTTCTCGCCGAGATCGACTGCTGTTCCGAGCCGCAACCCGTAACGCGTCGCGTTGCGGTCGACGCCGCCCGTATCGGGCGTGACATCCATCCGGCGTATGCCGTAGGTCCCCTCGACGAAGGGCGACAGCACTGGCGACAACTCGAATCCGGTCCGCAGCCGCGCGTCATAAACCGTATTGTCGAGATCGTGCTGCGCGATCGTAGTGCCGTCGCTCAGGTCCGCGGCGCCGTAGATCGTGCGCCCGGCCGAAAGTCCCGCCTCGCCGAAGACAAGTCCGAAATCCCGCCGAAGCGTCAGGCCGAAATCGAGGGCCTGCGTCGCCGGGCTGTTCGTCCCGGTCACCACGGGGATCAGCGACGGATCGGTCGCCGCGTTGAAGGCCGCCGATTGTCCGTCGTCGAGCTGGTAGTCGTAGCCGAATGTCCCCGTCAGCGTCGTGTCCTTGCCGATGTCGAGCCGCCCTGTGGCGTTGACGTTCAGTTCCGGCTGCAGGTCGTCGCCGCCGAGAACCGTGCGTTCCAGACGCCCGGAAGCCGTGACGTTCAGCGCATGGCGAGCCCAGTCCGAATCGAGCTGCAGGCGCAACGCGGAATCGCCGAGGAGCGAATACGCCGATTTCTCGCGCGATCCGGTGATCCCCATTTCCAGCGTCGGTTTGAGGATGAAGGTTCCGAACCGCAGGCCCGTTGGCGCGAAGGGATCGGCGTCGGGCGCGATCTCCCTGACCTGGACCGGCCCGACCGCCTTTGCGGGCGGCGCGCGCAGAACCGGCGTCGGTGCCTCCAAGGCTGGCGCGCTTTTCGATGGTGCCGGCTGGGTCGCCGTTGCCGTCGTGAGCGGGTCGGCGCCGTCAGGCCCTGCCGGGTCGGCCGCGGCCGCATCGTCGGCGGAAACGGCATCGTACGGATCGTAGGCGGTTGCCGGAACGCCGTTCTGCGCCGGCGTCGCGGCGCCGTTGAGAACGAGCGGTTCGTTGCCGAACAGCGAGTCCGCATCCTGGGCGGCCGCCGGGCAGGCATGCGCGACCGCGCCCGCCACGCTGGCGAGCAGCACGGCGCGCGCACGGGCAAGCCCCGGGATCGATTGCTTCGCGTTTTGGACCGTGAGCACGGCCTGTCACCTCGTTTTCTTACCGAAACCTAAACAACCGTGGTTAACGAATGCTTGAGCCGCGCCCGAAAATTGTGCGAATCCGGTTGCTTGGCGACAACGCGGATCTTTCCTTCATGGACAAAACGCCGGGTGTGGAGTAGCGGTCGGCAATGAGCAGCAAAGCACACAAGATCGAGCCGTTGGAAAAGCCCGTCCTTTCCGCGTTGCAGACGCTTTCCTTCGAGCAGAAGGGCCTGGCGGCGTTGTCGGAAGCGATCGGCAATGGCCTCGGCAAGCCTTTCATGCAGGCACTCAACGTCATTGGCGGCATCACCGGCCGCGTTATCGTGACAGGCGTCGGCAAGAGCGGCCATATCGGTTCCAAGATCGCCGCGACCCTCGCCTCGACCGGCACTCCGGCCTTCTTCGTTCATCCCGCCGAGGCCAATCACGGCGACCTCGGCATGATCGCCCGCGACGACGCGATCCTCGCCATGTCCTGGTCCGGCGAGACCCAGGAACTGAGTGGCATCCTGCGCTATTCGCGCCGGTTCGAAATCCCGCTCATCTCGATCACCGCCGGCGCGGAATCCACGCTCGCGCGTCAGAGCGATATCGTGCTCACCTTGCCGAAGGCGGAGGAAGCCTGCCCGCACGGGCTCGCGCCCACGACCTCGACACTGATGCAACTCGCGCTTGGTGACGCGCTCGCGGTCGCCCTTCTTGAAAGCCGCGGTTTCAGCGTATCCGATTTCCGCACCTTCCACCCAGGCGGCAAGCTGGGCGCCAGCCTGACCAGGGTGGCGGAGATCATGCATTCCGGCGACCGCGTGCCGCTGGTCGGCTCCGGCACCAGCATGCGCGACGCCATCATGCGAATTTCGGAAAAGGGATTCGGCTGCGTCGGCGTCGTCGACGAGAACGGTAAGCTCTGCGGGATCGTCACCGACGGCGACCTTCGCCGCCATATCGACGCGGACCTCCTGTCGATGACCGTCGACGAGGTGATGACCCGGTCGCCGAAGACGATCGGCGGCGATACGCTGGTCGCCTCGGCGCTGACGATCGTCAACACGTCTTCGATCACCGCGCTGATGGTCGTCGCCGACGGCAAGCCCGTCGGTATCGTTCACCTGCACGATCTGCTGCGCGTCGGCGCGGCCTGACACCTGGTCCGCGGCCGGGCGCAAGACGCGCCATGCTTAACGCACCGTTTACCACACTGTCGAAATTGAGCCGATTACGGGCTGATTTTCCCGTTTTGATGCGCTTTTCCCGCAACGGACGCTCGAAGCAACCGTTAGAGCCCCATGACACACGCAAATGACATTCGCCCATTCCTGATCGTCGAGGACGATCCGTTGATCGCTCTCGATGCCGAGGATTGCCTGCGATCGGCCGGGTTTGACTGTCTGGTCGCCCATGACGTGGAGGCCGCCCGCCGTTTCCTCGAGGAGCGGGACGTCTGCGCCGTAATCCTCGACTACGATCTCGGCAAGGAAACCAGCATCGGCATCGCCGAACGGGCGAGCCGTAGGCCGATCCCGTTCGCCTTCGTGACAGGCCGCCATCCGCGCGACATTGGCCGGCACGACATCGATCCCGTCGCCGTTTTCGGCAAGCCGGTCGACTATGTGGTCGTTGCGCGCGCCCTTGCGGGACCCGCTGCCGCCTGAGGCGCCGGTTCAGGCCGTCTCGACCTCGAGCCGGTCGGTGTTGCCGCCCGAGATGCGCACCGTCGTGCCCGCCGGCAAATCCGGCCCTTTCACCCGCCACAGCGTATCGCCGAGCCGGACATGGCCGACACCGTTGACGATCGGCTGTTCCAGCGTCGCGGTCTGGCCGATCAGTTGCGCCAGCCGGTTGTTGAGCAGCGGTTCGTCGCTGTCCGTTTCGTGCCGCGCCAGCCAGGACCGCCCGGCCCATGCGAGCACGACCGACAGGATCAGGAAAGCGAGGACCTGCACCTGCCATACCCATAATTCCGCCCCGTAACCCCACACGATCAGCGAGATCGCGCCGACGATCAGAGCCGCGGCTCCGAGCCACAGGAAGAAGATGCCGGGCGCGAGAATTTCCAGCCCGAGCAGCACCAGACCGAGGATGATCCAGCTCCAGCCGCCGAGATTACCGATGAGATCGATGATCATGTCCGCGCCCCGCTTCTCACGACCGGTCGATCGCAGGCGGGCGGCCGGCAGCGGCAGCCGTGCGGCCGCGGTTTTCGGCCTGATCGCCGAACACTTCCCTGGCGATTGCGCCGATGCCGCCAAGCGATCCGATCAGGGAGGCCGCTTCCATCGGCATCAGCACGATCTTCTGGTTCGGCGCCGAACCTATTTCCTTCAGCGCCTCGGTGTATTTCAGCGCCACGAAGTAGTTGATCGCCTGGGTCGAACCGGAGGCGATGGCCTCGGAGACCGACTTCGTCGCGTTTGCCTCGGCCTCGGCCAGCCGCTCGCGCGCCTCCGCCTCGCGATAGGCGGCTTCGCGCTCGCCTTCCGCCTTCAGGATCGCCGCCTGCTTCATGCCCTCGGCGCGCAGGATCTGTGCCTGGCGAGCGCCCTCGGCCTCGAGGATTTCGGCGCGCTTGTCGCGCTCGGCCTTCATCTGCCGGCCCATCGATTCGATCAGGTCTACCGGCGGGTTGATGTCCTTGATCTCGATGCGGGTGATCTTGATGCC
>JBAQHA010000586.1:0-8749 GCA_049288075.1 Oricola sp. | reverse complement strand
CCTCCACGGTAAAGTCTGGCACTACACAAGCAGATGGCGTGCCAAATTTGAAGTGCGCTGTTTTGCCATAGACATCCGCGCATTCACCGCACAATCTGGGTATCGAAAGAGCCAATATCGCGCAGATGCGATCTGGTTGCGCATGCGACGAGATTAAATTGTAGGCAGAACGCCCAATTATTAGGCTACTTGAGGGGGCTTGGTTTGCAAAGCGGTTTCGGAGCGGTTCGAAATGATGCTGTTTTGACCTGTGCGCAAATGGCCCGTGCGGACGCCTGGACGACGAAAAATGCCTACGCGCCGGGCATCGCGTTCATGGAAAACGCAGGCGCGGCGGTCGCCCGGATGGTGCTGGAGCGCTTCGGCGATTCCCGGCGCGCGCTGGTATTGTGCGGCCCGGGCAACAATGGCGGTGACGGTTATGTCGCCGCCCGGATTCTGGGCGCGGCGGGCATGGACGTGGTGCTGTTCGCGTTCGGCGATCCGCGCGCCGGAAGCGACGCGGAGATCGCGGCGTCCCGGTGTCAAGTGGAGACCCAGCCACCGGATGCCTTCGCTCCCGCTGCCTGCGACGTGGTGATCGATGCCGTGTTCGGCGCAGGCCTGACACGCGGCCTGCCGGAAGATGTGCGTGCCGCTTTCGACAGGGCCCGGAAACGCGGCTGCACAGTCGTGGCGGTTGATCTGCCTAGCGGTGTCAACGGCGACAGCGGTGCGGATCTTGGCGGCGCGCTTGCCGCCGACGCGACCGTGACCTTCTTCCGCAAGAAGCCCGGCCATCTGCTCTATCCCGGCAGGGCGCTATGCGGCGAACTCCTGGTGGCTGATATTGGCGTGCGCGCGGAGATCTTTGGCGCCGATCCCCCGTTTTTGTTCGAGAACGGACGGGACATATGGGCGGATGCGCTGCCGAAAGCGGGCACTGAATTGCATAAATACGCACGCGGCCATGCGGCGGTATTCTCGGGCGGTCGGCATGCGACCGGCGCATCGCGGCTGGCGGCGTTTGCCGCGCAGCGGGCCGGGGCAGGGGCGGTGACTATCCTCGGCTCTCCCGACGCGCTCGATATCCACGCGTCGCACGTCACGTCGATCATGCTGCGCGCCTGTGGTTCGAACCAAGGTTACGCGGCGCTGCACGCGCTCAAGGGCTGCCGGGCATGCGTGCTCGGACCCGGTTTCGGCGATCTCGATGCGGCGCGATCGATCGCCCGTGAGATCCTGGAAGATGCGGAAGGCGCGGTCCGTCTCGTTCTCGACGCTGACGGGATCACCGCTTTTTCAACCGCCTCCGAAGCGCTGTTCGATGCGGCGTCCGACGGGGAAACGCGGCTCGTGCTGACGCCGCACGAAGGCGAATTCGGACGGCTGTTCCCCGATCTCGCCGCGAACCCGAACCTGTCGAAGCCGGATAAGGCGCTGCAAGCCGCCAGACGGGCGCATGCGGTGGTGCTCTACAAGGGTCCCGACACGGTGATCGCCGCCCCTGACGGGCGGGCGGCAATAAATTCCAACGGGACGCCGGCGCTGGCGACGGCCGGATCCGGCGATGTGCTTGCCGGCGTGATCGCGGGCCTGCTGGCGCAGGGCATGCCGGTTTGGGAAGCGGCGTGCGCGGCGGCATGGCTGCATGGCGAGGCGGGCAGGGCGGCCGGGCCGCTGGCGGTCGCGGAAGACCTCGTCGGCCGTATCGCGCCTGTTCTTGCACCGATGTTCGGCTGACCGTCTACCCGGCGGCCACCCGTTTGAGCAAAGCCTGGGCCGCCTGCGGAGCGCGGATCTTGCCCTCGTGAATGAAATAGACGAACACGTCGCGCGGCTTCTTCTCCGGTCTGCGACCGGGAGCGGCGAGCGGAAGATCCTCCGGTACACCGCCCTCGGCCCACGTCACGGCGCGCTGCGCCCAGGCATTCATGGCGTTATCCGAATAGGCGGTGGGGATATTGTCGTCGCCCTGCTGCAATCGCGCATAGATGAAGTCGGCGGTGACGTCGGCAATTTCCGGATAGGTGGCGTGATCGGCGAAGACGATCGCGGCGCCGTACTCCCCGGCAAGCGCGACGAATTCCGGATCGACGAAACTCGGATGGCGCACTTCCAGCGCGTGGCGCAGCGGGATGCCATTGTCGTCCTTCGGAAGGAGTTTCAGAAAACCCTCGAAATCGGCCGGATCGAACTTCTTGGTTGGTGCAAACTGCCACAGGATCGGGCCGAGCTTATCGCCGAGGCCGAAAAGCCCCTGCGCGAAGAACTTCTTCAGCGACTCGCCTGCTTCGGAGAGGACTTTCTTGTTTGTGACGAAGCGATTGCCCTTGATGGCGAACACGAAACCGTCCGGCGCCTCGGCGCCCCATTTGACCACGGTTTCCGGCTTTTGGCCGCCGTAATAAGTTGCGTTGACCTCGATGGTCGTGACTTGCCGGCTCGCATATTCGAGCTGGCGTTTCTTCGCGAGGCCATCGGGATAGAACGTGCCTTCCCACGGCTCGAAACTCCAGCCGCCCATGCCCGATCGTATGATGCCGCGTTCTGCCATGGCTCATGCTTGAACCAACCGGCGGAAACCGGCAACCCGATTTCGATGAGCCAGCCGGGATTTCCGGCTGGCTCCTGACACATCCTGCTATTTCTCGATGCTGATCTTGCGCGCCGCGGCGACGGCCTCGGCCTTTTTCGGCATGACGACTTTCAGCACGCCCTTGTCGAACTTGGCGCTGATCTTGTCGGCATCGACGCGATCGGGCACCGGCATCGAGCGCTGGAACGAGCCGTAGGAGCGTTCGGTCACGTGGACATTGTCCTTCTCCTCGTCGCGCTCGTGCTTCTTCTCGCCTTTCAGCGTCATGACGCCTTCGCGCACGGTCAGATCGACGTCTTCTTCGGCGAGACCCGGAAGTTCGGCTGTCAGCGTGATCGCCTCGTCGTTCTCGGTCACGTCGATGGCGGGATTGACGATGCCGGCCGGCAGGCCGGCCCAAGCCTTCGTCGGCGCCGGCCAGCGGCGCTCGCCGCCGAAGAAGCCGCTGATCAGGTCGTCCATTTCCTTGCGGAAATCGTCAAAGCCACCTGAAGGCCACATGGAAGGAACATTGCTTTTCTTGCTTTCGGCCATGATTCTCTCCTCAATGCACCTCGCCTTTGCGAAGGTGCTCGAAGTCTATTCATGGCGTTTGGAAATTCCTTGACCGCCGTCAATAAGCATCGCTGTGCGGCCGCTATTCGGCGGCCTCGACGCGCTTCTGCGGGCGGCGTTCGAGCAGTTCCCGCAGGAAGTTGCCAGTATAGGAACGGGGTTCGTCGACGACCTGTTCAGGTGTTCCGACCGCTACGATCTCGCCGCCGCCGTCTCCGCCTTCCGGACCGAGGTCGATAATCCAGTCGGCCGTCTTGATGACCTCCAGATTGTGCTCGATGACGATCACCGTGTTGCCGGTGTCGACCAGTTCGTGCAGCACCTCGAGCAGCTTCGCCACGTCATGGAAATGCAGGCCGGTGGTCGGCTCGTCGAGGATATAGAGTGTCCGGCCGGTCGCCTTGCGCGACAGTTCCTTGGCGAGCTTGACGCGTTGCGCCTCGCCGCCTGACAGCGTCGTCGCCTGTTGTCCGACCTTGATATAGCCGAGGCCGACGCGCTTCAGCGTTTCGAGCTTGTCGCGCACCGCCGGCACGGCGGCGAAGAACTCGACGCCTTCCTCGACCGTCATCTCCAGCACGTCGGCGATCGACTTGCCCTTGAAATGCACGTCCAGCGTCTCGCGATTGTAGCGGTGGCCGTGGCAGACGTCGCATGTCACGTAGACGTCGGGCAGGAAGTGCATCTCGATCTTGATCACGCCATCGCCCTGGCAAGCCTCGCAACGTCCGCCCTTGACGTTGAAAGAGAAGCGGCCAGGCTGGTAGCCGCGCGCCTTCGCTTCGGGCAGCCCTGCGAACCAGTCGCGGATCGGCGTAAACGCTCCGGTATAGGTCGCCGGATTGGAGCGCGGGGTGCGGCCGATCGGCGACTGGTCGATGTCAATGACCTTGTCGATCAGTTCCAGCCCGTCGATGCGGTCGTGCTCGGCCGGGTTCTCGCGCGCGCCATTGATGCGCCGCGCCGCGGCCTTGTAGAGGGTCTCGATCAGGAAGGTCGATTTGCCGCCGCCCGATACGCCGGTAACGGCGGTGAAGAGTCCGAGCGGGATCTCGGCGCTGACGTCCTTCAGATTGTTGCCTCGCGCGCCCGAGACCTTGATCGCGCGGTTCTTCTTCGCCTTGCGGCGCTCCGCCGGAACGGCGATCGACTTGCCGCCCGAGAGATACTGGCCGGTCAGCGACGCCGGATTGGCCATGACTTCGGCGGGCGTGCCCTCCGCGATCACGCGGCCGCCATGGATGCCGGCGAACGGACCGATATCGACGACATAGTCGGCGGTCAGGATCGCGTCCTCGTCATGTTCGACGACAATGACGGTGTTGCCGATGTCGCGCAGGTGCTTCAGCGTGTCGAGCAGGCGGGCATTGTCGCGCTGATGCAGGCCGATCGACGGCTCGTCGAGAACGTAGAGCACGCCGGTAAGCCCGGAACCGATCTGCGACGCCAGCCGGATGCGCTGGCTTTCGCCTCCCGACAGCGTACCGGAATTGCGCGCCAGGGTCAGATAGTCGAGGCCGACATCGTTTAGGAAACGCAGCCGCTCTCGGATCTCTTTCAGGATACGGAAAGCGATCTCGGACTGCTTGTCGGTAAACGTGTTCTCCACCTCGTCGAACCACTTCACGGCATTGCGGATCGAGAATTCCGTGACATCCGAAATGTGCTTGCCGCCGATCTTGACCGCCAGCGCCTCCGGCTTGAGCCGGTGGCCGTTGCAGGTCGCGCACGGCGTCGCCGACATGTAGCGCTCGATTTCCTCGCGCGCCCATGCGGAATCCGTCTCTTTCCAGCGCCGCTCCAGGTTCGGGATCACGCCCTCGAAGGTCTTGGTCGTCTTGTAGGAACGCAGGCCGTCGTCATAGACGAAATCGATCTCGCGCGTGCCCGTGCCGAACAGGATCGCCTCCTGCGCAGCTTCGGGCACGGCGGACCATTTGTCGGTGATCGTGAAACCATAGGCCTTGCCGAGCGCGTCGAGCGTCTGGCGGTAATAAGGCGAGCTGGATTTCGCCCACGGCGCGATCGCCTGGTGCATCTTCGCGTCGCGTTCCGGCACGACGATATTGCGGTCGATGGTCTGCTGCACGCCCAGCCCGTCACAGGCCGGGCAGGCGCCGAAGGGATTGTTGAAGGAGAACAGACGCGGTTCGATCTCGGGAATGGTGAAACCGGAGACGGGGCAGGCGAACTTCTCGGAGAACACCATCCGTTCGTGCGTGTCGTTCTTCGACTTGTTGACCGCGTCCTCGCCGGTCTCTTCCGGCGGCAGCGGCTTGTCGGCGAATTCGGCGACGGCAAGCCCGTCGGCCATGCGCAGGCATGTCTCCAGGCTGTCGGCGAGCCGGGCTCCGATGTCGTCGCGCACCACGACACGGTCCACGACCACGTCGATGTCATGCTTGTATTTCTTGTCGAGCGAGGGCACGTCGGCGATTTCGTAGAAGGCGCCGTCGACCTTCACGCGCTGGAAGCCCTTCTTCATCAGTTCGGCGAATTCCTTGCGGTACTCGCCCTTCCGGCCGCGTACGATGGGAGCAAGGATATAAAGCCGCGTGCCTTCATCGAAGGCGACGATGCGGTCGACCATCTGGCTGACGGTCTGACTCTCGATTGGCAGGCCCGTCGCCGGCGAATAGGGCACTCCGACGCGCGCGAACAGCAGGCGCATGTAGTCGTAGATCTCGGTGACCGTGCCGACCGTCGAGCGCGGGTTGCGCGAGGTCGTCTTCTGCTCGATCGAGATCGCCGGCGACAGGCCGTCGATCTGGTCGACATCGGGCTTCTGCATCATCTCCAGGAACTGGCGCGCATAGGCCGACAGGCTCTCGACATAGCGACGCTGGCCCTCGGCATATATCGTGTCGAAGGCGAGCGACGATTTGCCCGAGCCTGACATGCCGGTCATCACGATCAGCTTGTCACGCGGCAGATCGAGATCGACGTTCTTCAGATTGTGTTCGCGCGCTCCGCGAATGGAGATGAATTTCTGCTCGCTCATGAATGATGCCTACCGCGGCCGGCCCGCTACAGTCCCTCATTTAAGCATGGAAGGCGGCTTGTCGAGAGAGGGTCTCCGACTCTGCTGACTTTCCCCGACTCACACAGTTGAAACTTGACAATGTCATTGCCCGAACGTAGGAACATTTCAAGAACAAAAGTCTTTTTGGAAAAGACCCTGTGGACAGCGACAACCAGTGTGGAGCCTGCATGCCGGCTTGGCTAGGGTGGAGACACATCAAACAGGAAATTCAGGCAGGAGTGTTGGCATCATGGCTGGCAGTGTGAACAAGGTCATCCTGATCGGAAATCTGGGAGCCGATCCGGAAGTGCGGCGGCTGAATTCCGGCGAGGCGGTCGTCAATCTCTCGGTGGCGACATCGGAAAGCTGGCGGGACAAGAATTCGGGCGAGCGCAAGGAGCGCACCGAATGGCACCGCGTCGTCATCTTCAACGAGAACCTCGCCAAGGTCGCGGAGAACTACCTGAAGAAGGGCGCCAAGGTTTACGTCGAAGGCCAGATTCAGACCCGCAAGTGGACCGACCAGAGCGGTCAGGACAAGTATACGACGGAAATAGTGCTGCAGCGCTTCCGCGGCGACCTCCAGATGCTGGATGGCCGCGGCGAGGGTGAAGGCTCGTATGGCGGCGGTCAGCAGCGTGTCAGCGGCGGCTATGGCGGGGACAGGGGCGGCGACCGTGGCGGCGCCAGCGGCGGATCGTCGGGCACTGACGACTTCGTCCGCGACATGGACGACGAGATCCCGTTCTGAGGAGAAAGTCTGTCATGGCGCGGGCACAAGGATCGCGACGCGATATGACCGCGTTCTCGATCGTTCTCGTCTGCTTGGTGGCGATACTCGCCGCGGTGACGCAGGTTTTCGCTGGCGAAGCCGACGTGATCGCGGTCGATACAAGCCGGCAAGGCTCAGGCGCTTGGCGGTTCGATGTTACTGTTCGCCATGACGACGCGGGTTGGGACCACTATGCCGACAAGTGGATCGTCGCCGGGCCTGACGGCGCGTTTTATGGCGAAAGGGTGCTGACGCATCCGCATGAGAGCGAACAGCCCTTTACCCGGTCGCAACCCGGAATTCGCATTCCCGATTCTGTATCGTCGGTGGTCGTAAGGGCGCATGACACTGTTCACGGCTTCGGCGGCGCCGAAGTGACCGTCGATCTCGACGCCCTGCGTTGATCGTCAGGCGGCGATCAGCGCCTTGACGCCGTCGGCGACGAACTGGACGGCCAGCGCCGACAGGATGACGCCGAGAAGTCGCGTCAGCACCGTCCGGCCGGTCGCGCCAAGCAAGCCTTCTACCCGTTCCGCGAGCAGGAAAACGCCATAATTCAGCAGTATGATAGCTAAAATGATGGCGATCAGCGCGGTTCGTTCCAGCGCGCCGGAAAAGTCGCTGGACAACAGGATTGTCGCCGATATGGCGCCCGGACCCGCCATCAGCGGGATGGCGAGGGGAAAAACCGCGACGCCGTGGATGTCGTCTTGGGTGATCGCGCGTTTCGCCGTGTTTTCGTGGCGCTGCTGGCGGCGTTCGAACACCATTTCGAAGGCGATCCAGAACAGCAGCAGGCCGCCGGCGACGCGGAAGGCCGGAAGCGTTATGCCGAACAATGACAGGATCAAGGTGCCCGCGAGCGCGAAGACGACGAAAACGACGAACGCAATGACCGACGCCCGCAATGCAACCTGCTTGCGTTCGTTACGGTTCATGCCCGCCGTGACGGCGAGAAAAAGCGGCGCCAGGCCCGGCGGATCGATCGTGACGAACAGCGTCACGACGGCATTAATAAGCAGATCGGGGTTCATGACTTTGCGTATCAGCCGGCGACCGTGGGTTGCAAGGGGCGCGAAGCGACAAAAAACGACGGAAACCATACCGAAACATTGGGAAAATCGGCCCGGTCGTTCGCTTTTTGCAGGCCGTTCCGCTAATCTCAAACCGATGATTCTGAACAACAAAGCATAAGTTCATTGAGCGACGAAACACCTATTGGCGGTTCGGCCGGCGGCTCCGGCATCGAACCAGTATCCATTCTCGAGGAAATGCAGCGATCCTATCTCGATTACGCGATGAGCGTGATCGTGAGCCGGGCGCTTCCCGATGTCCGAGACGGCCTGAAACCCGTCCATCGCCGCATTCTTTATGCCGCGCATGAGAGCGGTTACCACTGGAACCGCAAATATGTGAAATCGGCGCGTCCGGTCTCCGACGTGATGGGTAAATATCACCCTCACGGCGACGCATCGATCTACGACGCATTGGTGCGCATGGCGCAGGACTGGTCGATGCGGCTACCGCTTATCGACGGTCAGGGGAATTTCGGCTCGATCGACGGCGATCCTCCGGCGGCGATGCGCTACACGGAATCCCGCCTTCAGAAAGTCGCACACGAGCTTCTGGAGGATATCGACAAGGACACTGTCGACTTCCAGGACAACTACGATGGATCCGACAGCGAGCCGATGGTCCTGCCGGCGCGGTTTCCGAACCTGCTCGTCAACGGGTCCGGCGGCATCGCTGTCGGCATGGCGACCAACATCCCGCCGCACAACCTGTCCGAGGTCGTCGACGGCTGTGTCGCGCTGATCGACAA
>JBAQHA010000585.1:0-10746 GCA_049288075.1 Oricola sp. | reverse complement strand
ATCCTGAAGGGCGCGCGCGCCGACCTGCTCGACAGCGCGCTGGACGTGCTGCGCGAGGCGGGCATCGAGATCACCGACGTCGAGGACGGCGTCCGCGTCTATCGCAACGGCAACGGGCTGATGCCGGTGGACGTGCGCACCGATCCCTATCCGGGGTTCCCGACCGACCTGCAGGCGCAGCTGATGGGCCTGATGACACGGGCGAACGGCACCTCGCACATCACCGAGACGATCTTCGAGAACCGTTTCATGCATGTCCAGGAACTGGCCCGTCTCGGCGCCGACATCTCGCTCAGCGGCCAGACGGCGACGGTGCGCGGCGTGCCGGTGCTGAAAGGCGCGCCCGTGATGGCGACCGATCTGCGCGCCTCGGTGTCGCTGGTGATCGCCGGTCTCGTCGCCGAAGGCGACACGACGGTCAACCGGGTCTACCACCTCGACCGAGGCTTCGAGCGGCTGGAAGCGAAGCTCCAGGCCTGCGGCGCGGAGATCGAGCGCATCTCGGGCTGACAGCCGCGCCAATCTGCCTCTTTCGTCCGGTTGCGCCGCCGCATGGAAAGCCGTATCAGCAACGCTGAACGGCGGCCGCGCCCGCCCTCCGAAGCAACCTGGTATCGGGAACGATGGACCGGCTGAAACTGATGGCCCTGGATGTGGAAGACCTCGCCGTGATCTCGGCGCAGGTCCAGGACGCCGTGACCCGTCCCGACGCCATCGACTACCGGCCGCGCGAGAAGCGCTTCACGCTCGTCGTCAACCGTTTCGCCTGGGATTCGGCGGACAAGACGGCGCGCGCGGGCAGTTCCTACGAACGCCGCCAGTCGGTCCTTTCGTTTGCCCGGGTCATGAAGGTCCGCACGACCGGCATCCGCCGCGGCGACGCCGACCAGGTCCTGTCGCTGCTCGCGGTGCGTTTCGAGGAGCATGATGCGCCGGCGGGCACGGTCGAACTCGTCTTTGCCGACGGTCCGATGATCCATCTCGACGTGGAATGCGTGGAAGCGCAACTCGAAGATCTCGGCGCGGCGTGGGAAACGCGATTCAAGCCGCGCCACCCGGTCGGCTGAACAGCCGGAGATATTCCCTTGCCGCAGTTCTTCAATGCCAGCGCCCCCGATTTCGAGTCCCGTTTCAAGGCCTTTCTCGCTGCCAAGCGCGAGGTTTCGGCCGATGTGGACGCGATTGTTCGCGCCATCATCGCCGACGTGCGGGCGCGGGGCGACGCGGCGGTGGCGGAGTACACGCTGAAATTCGACAGGGTCGACTTTGCCGCGACGCCGATGCGCGTCGGTTTGGACGAGATCGAGACGGCGGTCGAATCGTGCGATCCGTCGGTGCTGGAAGCGCTGCGGCTCGCGCGCGACCGCATCCGTTCGCATCACGAGCGGCAGATGCCGAAGGACGACATTTATGTCGATCCGATCGGGGTCAGGCTCGGCTCGCGCTGGACGGCGGTCGAGGCCGTCGGCCTCTACGTTCCCGGCGGCACCGCATCCTATCCGAGTTCGGTGCTGATGAATGCTCTTCCCGCTGTCGTCGCGGGGGTCGAGCGGGTGGTCATGGTCGTTCCGTCGATCAAGGGCACGCTCAATCCGCTGGTGCTGGCGGCGGCGCATCTGGCTGGAGTAACCGAAATCTACCGGATCGGCGGGGCGCAGGCTGTGGCCGCGCTCGCCTACGGGACCGAGACCATCCAGCCAGTCGCCAAGATCGTCGGCCCGGGCAACGCCTATGTGGCGGCGGCCAAGCGGCAGGTCTTCGGCACGGTCGGCATCGACATGATCGCCGGGCCGTCGGAAGTGCTGGTGATGGCCGATGGCGTGAACGATCCCGACTGGATTGCCGCCGACCTTCTGGCGCAGGCGGAGCATGACGTCGCCGCACAGTCGATCCTGATCACCGACGACGCGACCTTCGGCGGCCGTGTGGCGGAGGCAGTCGACCGGCAACTGGCGACGCTGCCGCGCGGCGAGACGGCCTCGGCAAGCTGGCGCGATTTCGGCGCAATCATCGAAGTGCCGGAGATCGGCGGCGATATCGCCATATCGCTTGCCAACAGGATCGCCGCCGAGCACCTGGAACTCGCCTGCGCCGGCGCCGAGGACATGGTTGCAAAGGTCCGCAATGCGGGTGCGATCTTCATCGGCCGCTACACGCCGGAAGTGATTGGCGACTATGTCGGCGGATCGAATCACGTGCTGCCGACGGCGCGCTCGGCGCGTTTCTCGTCCGGCCTGTCGGTGATGGATTTCGTCAAGCGGACCTCGCTGCTACAGTTGGGGCCGGAGCAATTGCGCGCGCTGGGGCCCGCAGCGATCGCACTGGCCGAGGCGGAGGGGTTGGACGCGCACGGGCGGTCAGTCTCGATCCGCCTCAATCTCTGAGGCTGACACCGGGCGATGGCGAGCGGCGAGACATTCGGACCCAATGCGCGATTGATCGACGTCGTTCTCGACGAATCGATCGGCCGTTCGACGCCCGATGTCGAACATGAGCGCGCGGTCGCGATTTTCGACCTGCTGGAAGAGAACAAGTTCCAGGTCGCCGGCGACGAGGCCGGCGGTCCCTACAAGCTGTCGCTGTCGATCGTAGAGGGGCGCCTGGTCTTCGACGTGACGCGCGAGAACGGCGAAAAGGTCGCCACGCATATCCTGGCGCTCGGGCCGTTCCGGCGGATCATCAAGGACTATTACATGATCTGCGACAGTTATTACGAGGCGATCAAGATATCGACACCGGGACAGATCGAGACCATCGACATGGCGCGGCGCGGCGTACACAATGACGGCTCGCAGACGCTCATGGACCGGCTCGACGGAAAGCTGGCAATGGATTTCGACACGGCGCGGCGCCTGTTCACGCTGGTCTGCGTTCTCCACTGGCGCGGATAGGACTACTATTAAACTGTTGTCGGCTCCGGGCCGACACGGTATGAGATGGCGGAATGACAGGCTGCGCCCGAAAGGCAGCCTTTTTTGCATTGGATAGAAAAGAGACCGAATGGCGAAGGAAGAAGTCCTCGAATTTCCGGGTGTGGTGACGGAATTGCTGCCGAACGCCACGTTCCGCGTTAAGCTTGAAAACGATCACGAAATCATTGCCCATACCGCCGGCAAAATGCGCAAGAACCGCATCCGCGTGCTGGCGGGCGACAAGGTTCTCGTCGAGATGACGCCCTACGACCTGACCAAAGGCCGTATCACCTACCGCTTCAGATAGCCGTCCCGGCAGGCCCTCGCGCCGCACCGTCCGGGCGGCCATTGCACCGAACAGAGTCTCCCGATGAGCGCGTTTCAGAAACTTGTGCTGGCTTCCGGATCGCCGCGGCGGGTGGAATTGCTGGCGCAGGCCGGTATCGAGCCGGACAGGCTGCTGCCCGCCAATGTCGACGAGACGCCGCAGAAATCCGAACACCCGCGTTCGCTCGCGCGCCGGTTGAGCCGGTCGAAGGCGGAAAAGGCCTATCAGCATCTGCAGGACGCGGGGGAGGCGGGCGATTCCTTCGTGCTGGCGGCCGATACGGTCGTCGCGGTCGGACGGCAGATCATGCCGAAGGCCGAGTTGCTGGACGAGGCATCACAGTGCCTGCGCCTGTTGTCGGGCCGCAACCACAAGGTTTTCACCGGGCTTTGCCTGATCACGCCGAAAGGCAAGGTGCGCCAGAAGATCTGCGAATCGCGGGTCCGCTTCAAGCGCGTCACCTCCGAAGAGATGGAAGCCTATCTCGCGTCGGGCGAATGGCGCGGCAAGGCGGGCGGCTACGCCATCCAGGGACTGGCTGGCACCTTCGTCGTCCGCCTTGTCGGTTCCTATACCAACGTCGTGGGCCTGCCACTCTACGAGACCGTCTCGCTCCTGACCGGCGAGGGCTACAAGGTGCATCTCAGCTGGCTGCAAGGCATGTGAGGCGGCCATGACCGCGAAAGTCGAACCGCTGCGCCCGAAGCGCAAGTGCCCGGAATGCGGCAAGGTCAGCAAACGGGAGGCCTATCCGTTCTGCTCGCAACGCTGCAAGGACATCGACCTCAACCGCTGGCTGTCGGGCGCGTATGCGATTCCGGCGACGGAAGCGGAAGAAAACACCGACGAGAAATGATCGGCGTCGCGTCGCGCGATGACGCAAACGGATAGCGAAAATGTACCCGACTGCGCTAACTTGTGCGGGGAGGACGTCATGACGCCGGACGACAACGACACTTCAAGCCCCGCATCCTATGCCTCGCCGCCTTGCATGGCGCACGAGCTTGCGGAAGGATTCGACGGCGGCTTCGCGGTTGTCGACGAGGAGCAGCGGCGCGACGTCGCGCGCTGGCGCAAGTCCGAGAGGCAGCGGCTGATCGCGGCGCGGCTGGCATTTACCGCAGACGAACGGAAACAATGGTCTCGGACGATCGCCGATGGCGTGGCTCGGCATGCCGGTGAGTTCCGCGATCGCATCGTCAGCTTCTACTGGCCGTTTCGCGGCGAACCCGACCTGCGGCCGCTAATGGACGTCGTGCTGGAACAGGGCGGAACATGCGCACTGCCGGTCGTGGTCGAGAAGGCGCGGCCGCTGGTCTTCCGGTCGTGGCGGCCCGGCGAACCGCTCGAAAAGGGCGTCTGGGACATTCCCGTTCCCAAGGAGGGGACCGAAGTGATGCCGGACGTGGTTTTGGCGCCGGTCGTCGGCTTCGACGAAGGCTGTTACCGGCTCGGCTATGGCGGCGGATTTTTCGACCGGACCCTTGCCGCGATGGCGACGCTGCCCGTGAGGATCGGCGTGGGTTACGAATGCGCCCGGATCGCGACGATCTTCCCGCAGCCGCATGACGTTCCGATGGACGTTGTCGTCACGCAAGACGGCGTGTCCGGCCGGCCGCAGGAGTGACTTTAGGTCATCTGACGAAAAAGCGGTTCGCGCAGAAAAATGTTGCGCGTCTGGCGAAAAATGCCCGCGCTCAAAGGCTTTTCGCGCTGCACCTTAAGGAAGTCTTTGTTCTTTCTGGCAAGGATCGCCGTGGATGATTTCGCGGATGGCATGAAGCCGTCGGCGCACAGACCGTCCGGCGCCAGTGACCATGAATGGTTCCATGCCGGCTCCACCTGAACCCCATCATAAAAGCGCGAGAGTAATCCGGTGTTTATCAAACGCCCGACGCCAGAGCCACGGAATTCGGAACCGGTTTTCAACCAGCTCGAGAGTTTCCGTCGGGAGCGCCGACTGCTGACCGGCCTTTTCTTCATTGCGGCGCTGGTACCGCTCTACATCGCCGTCGACAGCTCGAACATGATGTCGTCCGACATTCTGCCGCTGATCCCGCCATTGGGCGTGGCGCTGGCCATCGTTTCGGTGATCGCCGTCATCGAACTCTACCGGTCGATGATGCGCAAGCTGATCAGTCTGCACGGCACCTATTCCCTGGTGGACAGGCAGAACCGCATCGATCCGCTCACCGGGGCGCTGTCGCGTAGCTGTTTCCTCGACGCCTACGAGGATGCGCTCGCGCGGTACCGCAAGCGCGGGTCGGTCGCGCTTGTCGTCATCGACGTCGACCACTTCAAGCAGATCAATGACGGGTTCGGCCATCCGGCGGGCGACCAGGTGCTCGAATTCTGCGCGCTGGTGGCTAAAAGCGCGTTTCACAACGCGACGGTCGGTCGCCTCGGCGGCGACGAATTCGCGGTTTTCTTCGCGCATGAGGAAGAGATCTCGGAGAGCTATATCGAGCAGGCGTGCGAAGCTTTTCTCGCCTCATTGCGCGACGGACTCTTTCTCAATCACCGCCGCCAGACTCTGTCGGCCTCGCTAGGCGTGTCGGTCGCGCCGCGCGACGACACCAACATGCGGGTCCTGCTGTCCTATGCGGATATGGCGCTCTACAACACCAAGCGAAACGGGCGCGCGGGCTGGACCTTGTTCCGCAAGGACATTCTCGGCGACATGCGCCAGGAGCGTTTCCTCGAACGCGAACTGCGCGCGGCAATCCTGCTCCGGCAGCTTTCCGTCGTTTACCAGCCGATCGTAACCGGCGACGGCGAACTGAACTCGCTCGAAGCGCTGGTGCGCTGGCAGAATCCGGTCCGCGGCATGATCAGTCCGGCGGAGTTCATCCCGGTCGCGGAGAAGTCGAACCTGATCCACGAACTCGGGCTCTACGTGCTGAACCAGGTCTGCGCCGACATGGCGGGGCTGCCCAAAGTGCCGGTCAATGTGAACGTCTCGGCGCGGCAGCTGAGGTTGAACGAGTTCAAGCGGGATTATCTCGACGTGCTGGAGACGCATGGCGTCGAGGCGCAACGCGTCATCCTGGAGATCACCGAAAGCTCCCAGCTGGAAATGTCGGAGAAACTCATAAGCCGCATCGGCGATCTGCGCGCCGCCGGCTTCCGGATCGCGCTCGACGATTTCGGCCTCGGCTACAGCGAGTTCAACCAGTT
The DNA here is from genome assembly GCA_049288075.1 of Oricola sp. GTDB lineage: Bacteria > Pseudomonadota > Alphaproteobacteria > Rhizobiales > Rhizobiaceae > Oricola. The sequence continues at coordinate 4,329 of JBAQHA010000585.1, read as the reverse complement.
GCGCACGCTGCCCTTCGACATCGTCAAGATCGACAAGTCGTTCATCCAGAATATCGGCCTCGATCGCGTCACCGACGTCTTCGTCAGCGCGGTGGTGCAGATCGCCGAACACCTCGACCGTTCCGTGGTCGCCGAAGGCATCGAGACCGAGGCGGACGGCACGCGCGCCGCGGTAGCCGGGTGTCGGCTGTTCCAGGGTTATCACTATGAGGCGCCGGTCGGCCGCGAGGTCCTGATGCAGCGATACGGCGACAGGGAGGCGGTGGCCGAAGTCGCCTGAGGGCGGCGGCCGGACTCCACAGATACGCCGCATTGCCGGATCATTTTCGGGGCCCCTACGAGGAGGCTCCGATGGGACAGTTCCTTGCCGTATGCCTGGTGCTTTCCGGCCTGGTCGTTTCGGCCGCCGGAGCGACGCAGATGATCCCTCCCTACAGAGACGACCGGTCGGACGCCGAGGCGCTGATCCGCTCCTATTACAACGCGCTCTATCGCAAGGAATTTGCGCGCGCGTGGAGTTATTACGGCGAGGACAAGCCTGCGGCCGACTTCGAGACCTTCCAGGCGGATTCGCAATCGATCGCCTCGGTCGAGGATGCCTATGGCGCGGTCGAGGAGGAGGGAGCCGCGGGCAGCATGTACTACCACGTGCCGGTGGCAGTGAAGCTGACGCACGAAGGCGGTGCTGAGGAGGTGCTTGCCGGATGCTACGTGGCTCGCCTCGCCAACCCGCAGATCCAGGGCGATCCGTTCATGCCGATGCATATCGTGTCGGCGACGCTGGCGCCGGCTTCCGGACCGCTGGAAAGCGCTGTTCCGGCTGGTTGTCCCGGCGCCTGATCAGGATTTCCGTTGCGCGGCGCGGCGCGGGCGCTTACATGCCGCATACCAGCCGGCCGGGCGGCCGCGCCTGTCATATGCCGAAAGGCGGCGGGCGAGGAAAGTCCGGGCTCCATGGAGACGCGGTGCCGGATAACGTCCGGCGGGGGCAACCCTAGGGAAAGTGCCACAGAAAGCAAACCGCCCCGCCTGCCTTTTGCGCCGACAGCGACGCAAAAACAGGCGGGGAAAGGGTGAAAGGGTGGGGTAAGAGCCCACCGCATGGCTGGCAACAGGCATGGCATGGCAAACCCCACCGTGAGCAAGACCGAATAGGGATGGCACAGGGTTTCGGCCCGGCTCTGTTTCCGGGGCGCCATCCGGGTAGGTTGCTAGAGGCGGGCAGCAATGTCCGTCCCAGAGGAATGGCCGCCACGCCGGGGTTCGCCCCGGCCGTACAGAACCCGGCTTACAGGCCGGCTGGTATTTTTCCGCTCAACAAGCCGTGATGGCTGCGTGGCGAGTTGTGATCCGCAGTGATCGCGCGCCGGTGTATGAGGTGACAACCGAAACTCCCGCCGTGAGGAGGCTTCATTGCCCGTCTACCGCTATCCCGTTCCGCCCGCGTCCGAGATCACGCCGAAATCCATGTTTCTCAACCGCCGTGCCTTCATGGCGGGAGCGGCCGGCTTGGCGCTTGCGGGCGCGGCTGGCGCAGCGACCGCCGAGGGGATGAAGCTGACAACGGTGGCAAGCCCGCTTTCCACCGACGAGGCGCCGAATTCGCTCGCGGACATCACCAGCTACAACAATTACTACGAGTTCGGCACGGACAAGGCCGATCCGGCGGCGAATGCGGGCTCGCTGACGACCCGACCGTGGTCGATCGAGGTTGGCGGGCTGGTCAACAATCCCGGCACGATCGACATCGAGGATCTCCTGTCCAACTACACGCTGGAGGACCGCATCTACCGGCTGCGCTGCGTCGAGGCGTGGTCGATGGTGGTGCCGTGGGTCGGCATTCCGCTTTCGAGCGTGCTGTCGAGGTTCGATGTACAGGGCAGCGCGAAGTTCGTCGCCTTCGAGACCGTCGTGCGGCCCGATGAAATGGTGGGCCAGCGCTCGACCTTCCCGATCCTGCCGTGGCCCTATGTCGAGGGCCTGCGCATGGACGAGGCGATGCATCCGCTGGCGATCCTCGCGGTCGGGCTCTACGGCGAGGTGCTGCCCAACCAGAGCGGCGCGCCGGTTCGGCTCGTCGTGCCGTGGAAATACGGGTTCAAGAGCATCAAGTCGATCGTCAGGATCAGCTTCGTCGAAGAGCAGCCGCCGGCGACCTGGAACCAGGTCAATCCGGGCGAGTACGGCTTCTACTCCAACGTCAATCTGAACGTCGACCATCCACGCTGGAGCCAGGCGACGGAGCGGCGCATCGGCGGCGGGCTGTTCGCCAAGCGCGTCGAGACGCAGATGTTCAACGGATACGGCGATCAGGTTGCGTCGCTCTATGACGGCATGGACCTGAAGGAGAATTTCTAGGGCCATGGCGCAATCGAGACTCTGGACCACGCTGCCCGACTGGGCGGTCTATGCCGTCGGCTCGATCCCCGCGGTCTACTATTTCGGCGCCGCGTTCTCGAATTCGCTCGGCGCGGACCCGCTCAAGGTGCTGGAACATTCGCTCGGCGAATGGGCGCTGCGGTTCCTGATCCTCGGCCTCGCGGTGACGCCGCTGATGCGGTTCGCGCGCATCAACCTGGTGAAGTACCGACGCGCGATCGGGCTGACGGCCTTCGCCTATGTCGTCCTGCATCTGGCCGTTTATATGGCGCTCGACCTGCAGTTCGACTGGGTGGCGATCGGCAAGGACATCATCAAACGGCCCTACATCACCATCGGCATGGCGGCGTTCCTGATGCTGATTCCGCTGGCGATCACCTCCAACGCCGCATCGATCCGCAGGCTCGGGACGGCGGGATGGCGCACGCTGCACAGGCTCGTCTACCCGGCGGCGCTGTTCGGCGCGGTGCACTACCTGTTGCTGGTCAAATCCTGGCCGCCGGAACCGATCGTCTATTCTATGATCGTCGTGGCGCTGCTGGCGGTGCGGCTTGTGAAGCCGGCGCGGCGGGTGCGAACGGCCTAGTTATCCCAGACGACCGGCACCTTCAACGGACCACGGAACGCCCAGCCGAGGAAGGGAGCGTCCTCGCCTTCCGCGAGGCGCAGGCCGGGCAGGCGGGCAAACAGTTTCGGCAGCGCAACTTCGGCGATCAGCGCGCGCGAGGCCCAGGCGCCGGCGCAGAAATGCGGCCCGGCTCCGAAGGAGATCGTGTGCTGCAGATCGCGGGTGACGCGGAATTCATCCGGGTCTTCGAAGATCTCCTCGTCGCGATTGCCCGAGCCGAACATGAAGAAGAAGCGCTCCTCGGCTTCCAGCGCGATGCCGTCCACCTCGGCGTCGCAGGCGATGCGTCGCGGCGACATGCCGATCGGCGATATCCAGCGCGCATATTCCTCGAAGGCGTCGGCCCAACTCGCCTCGCCGCGTTCGATCAGCGCGAGTTGATCGGGGTGCGTGAGCAGTGCCCAGGCGGCGCCGGCGATGGCGTCGCGCGGCTCGTTCTGGCCGCCGGAAATGGCGAGCTTGATGTTGGCGCGGACCTGCTGGTCCGACAGGCCGGCCCGCATCTGGACCGAAAGCAGCGAGTGGTCCGGCTCCGCTTCGACCTGCGGAATGCGCTCGTCGATATGGCGGTCGATCGAGGCCGTGCAATCGTTGCAGCGCGCCTCTATGGCCGGATCGCCGGCATAGTTGGCGCAGCCGTCGATCATGCCCTGGCTGACGCGGTTCATCTCTGCGAAATGCATGTTGGTCAGGCCGGTGATCGATTTGAGCGCCTCGGCGGACAGCGGCAGGGCGTAGTCGGCGACGAGATCGGCGTGTCCGCGGGCGGCGATGCCGTCGAGGATGCGGTCGGCGTTCTTCTCGAAGTCGGCCAGCCACACGGTCTTGACGGTCTTTGGCGAGACGGTCGGGAAGATCGCCTTGCGCTCATGCGCATGAGCGTCGCCGTCCTTGCGCATCATGTTCTCGCCCATCAGCTTCGTCATCAGGCCATTCGGCTGCCAGGAGGAGAAGATGTCCGTGCGTTTCTCGTTGACGAAGATGGGGTTGCGCTTGGTCATCAGGGTCGCGCCGAGCTGCGGCACGAAGGCGACCGGACAGTCGCGGCGCATGATCTTCAGGTCGGGATAGGGATCGCGCCAGAAGGCTTGCGGATCGATGTCATAGACCGGTGCGTTCGACATGGCGTCCCTCCCCGAACAGTGTCCCCATCTTCGTGAGTTGCCGGCTTGTAACTGTCAAGCGGCAGGGAGTTCGGCACTCTCAACGCTTCCTTAAGGTTAACGGTCCATAAAGGACGGGAGTCCGCGAAAATGCGGACGCGGCGGCAGATTTTCCGGCTTGTGTACCAACGTCCCATTGATTCCCATACATGCCCATGT
>JBAQHA010000584.1:0-1573 GCA_049288075.1 Oricola sp. | reverse complement strand
TTGACTTGTATGTCCAAAAGCCGACAAAATCACATAACAGAAGGCGAGTCTGTGCGTGACGTGGCGCTACGATTGTTAACAAAATTGGCTTAGTTGAACGCCAGAATTGCACTAACATTGCCAGAATGGACAAAGCGACGGGACCAGAAGGATATGAACGCGAAGAAGCATGCCGGGGATTCCGAAGACGCCAAGCAGCAGCTTTCTCTAGAGGCCGTCCGGTCGCAGATCGCCGAAGCGATCATCAATCACCAACTTCTGCCCAAAACCAAGCTCGGCGAGGAAAAGCTCGCGGGTGCACTGCGTGTTTCGCGGGCGCGGGTGCGTGAAGCCCTGGCACGGCTCGAAGTCGAACACATGGTAGTCTCCATTCCAAATCGCGGCACTTTTGTTGCCGCCCCGTCGGTCAGCGAAGCACGTCAGATTCTACATGCCCGTCGTGTGATTGAATCGGAAACCGTGCGGATGCTCGCCCGATCCGCCACGCCGAAACAAATCAAGGAACTGAAGCGCTGCGTCGATGCCGAGCGGTCTGCCTGGGAGGCCGGTGACCGACAGCGGGCCATAACCCTGTCGCGCGAATTTCATTACCTGATCGCCGATATGTCGGGCAACGTGATCTTGGCCGACCTCTTGCGGCAGGTCGTTGCACGCATGTCGCTCGCCATCGCGCTCTACGACCGGCCCCGCAGGCCGGACTGCATGTTCGACGAGCACGTGGAACTGCTGAACGCCATCTCCGCCCACGACGAGGAAAGAGCCACGGATATTGCCTTGGGGCATCTCGATCACATGGCGGAAGCGCTGGATGCCATTCCTGACGAGGAAGCCGAACCCAATCTCGACGCGATTTTCGGAGCATCCGAATGAGCCGAACGCGCGATCTGGTTGGCTATGGGGGCAAGCCGCCGAATCCGCAATGGCCCGAAGGCAAGCGTCTCGCCCTGCAGATCGTGCTCAATTACGAAGAAGGCGCGGAAAGGTCGATTGAATTTGGCGACGAGCGTTCTGAAACACTCAATAGCGATAACGTCTCTGCGCCCGGCCTGATTGGCCAGCGCGACTTCGTTACCGAGTCCCATTACGATTACGGCGCGCGGGCCGGCTATTGGCGGCTGATGGATATTTTCGACAGTCGCGGCTTGCCGATTACTGTTTTCGCCGTCGCACAGGCTGTGGCGAAAAATCCTGCTGTCCAGCAGCATCTGGCCAAGAGCCGGCATGAAGTATGCTGCCACGGCCTGCGGTGGATAGACTACCGGGATGTGCCCGAAGACGTCGAGCGCGCGCACATGGAAGAAGCCTTTGCTTACCTTACCGAAGCAACAGGCAAGCCAGTGGTTGGCTGGTATGCGGGACGGCTCAGTGCCCAGACAAGAAGTCTCGCCATCGCGCATGGCGGCTTCCTCTATGATTCGGACGCCTATGATGACGACCTGCCCTACTGGGTGTTCGAAAACAACATTCCCTGGCTCGTGGTTCCCTACAGTTTCGACTGCAATGACATGCGGTTCGCCTCATCGCCAGGCTTCAACACGCCAGAAGATTTCTACAATCACCTGAAAGGCACTTT
>JBAQHA010000583.1:0-2237 GCA_049288075.1 Oricola sp. | reverse complement strand
CGCCTGCGCCGAACCGGCCGGCGCCGGCAGCGCGGCCGGTCCCGCATCCGTATGGTCGGCGGGCGTTCCGTCGGCGGACGCTGGTGGCGCTCCACCGCCCTCGAGTTGCTGGAAGCGGAACTCGTTGTCTTCCTGGGCTTTCCGCAACTGCTCCTGCAGTTCCAGGACCTGGTAGGACAGTTCCTCCAGCTTTCCAGTCAGCTGGCGAATCTCCTCCTCCAGCGTGAAGACGCGCGGATCGCCGGTTTCCTGGGCAACCTGGTAGCTCCCCTCCGGCAATGGCCGGTCGAAGGCCTGGGCGGGCGCGCCGGCGAACACGGCAAACGCCATGGCGGCACCCATCAATTTCGGCAATGAAGGCATATCTCGTGAAAACTCCTGCAACAGGCGGACCAGCCCTTCCAACTTTTTACCATTAAGCCTTCAAGTTCGACAAAACTTTGTCTCCCCCGAAAGGTACAAAAAAAGCGGCCGGAGCCGCTTTTTTGATTCAGGCGCGAAACCGTCAGCTCGACGGGCCGCCGAGATTGGTGACCGCGCGACGGTTCTGCGACCAGCAGGAAATGTCGTCGCAGGTCGCGACCGGGCGTTCCTTGCCGTAGGAGATTGTCTTGATGCGCGCAGCGTTGACGCCGCGCGAGGCGAGGTAGTCGCGAGTCGCGGCGGCGCGACGGGCGCCGAGCGCGATGTTGTATTCGCGCGTGCCGCGCTCGTCGGCATGGCCCTCGATGGTGATCGCATACTGCGGATACTGGTTCAGCCACTGCGCCTGACGGGCGAGCGTCTGCTGGGCGTCCGCCCGGATCGCCGATGAGTCCGTATCGAAGAAGATGCGGTCGCCGACATTGACGGTGAAATCCTGCGACGTACCCGGAGCCGCGCCGTTTGCGCCCAGACCCAGATCGCCAGCGTTGTTCGGCAGACCCTTCTTGCTGGCGCAGCCGGTCACGGCCAGTCCGGCGATCAGGCAGATCGCAATGAGTTTGATCGAAACGGTGGGAATGCGGCGCATGGCCGTGTCTCCTAAAATTGGAACGTATACGTTGAACCTTTGGTAACCCTGTTGCCGTTAACCGCCGTTCAAAAAACACGGTTAACGATCCGTAAATCGCGGCCCGCTCCCCTTCCGGCCGCCCTACGGCGGAAATGCGGCGGCTTCGGGGCCGCCGCCCGGCGGCTACTCCAGAAGCGGCGACCAGGCCGGGTCGGATGCGAATTCCGGCGTCTGGATCTGGCGTTCGCTACGGCCCGTCAGGTCGATGGCGAAGAGTTGCGGCCCCGCCGCGCCCGCTGCCTGGCGGAAGAACATCAGCACGCGGCCGTTCGGCGCCCAGGTCGGGCCCTCGTTGTGGAACCCGGTCGTGAGAATCCGCTCGCCCGAGCCGTCCGGCCGCATCACCCCGATCGAGAACTGGCCGCCCGACTGCTTGGTGAAGGCGATCAGGTCGCCGCGCGGCGACCAGACCGGCGTGGAATAGGAGCCGTTGCCGAAGGAGATGCGGGTCGGTTCGCCGCCGCCGGCGCTCATCACGTAGAGTTGCTGGCGTCCGCCGCGGTCGGATTCGAACACCACCTGCGAGCCGTCCGGCGAGTAGGAGGGCGACGTGTCGATGGCGTTGGACGAGGTCAGGCGCGTCGTCTGGCGCGTACGCAGGTCCATCGAATAGATGTTGGCGTTGCCGCCCTGTTGGAGGCTCATGACGATGCGCTGGCCATCGGGCGAGAAGCGCGGCGAGAACGTCATGCCGGGAAAATCGCCGACCAGTTCGCGCTGACCGGTCTCCAGTTGCAGCAGATAGACCTGCGGCTCGCCGCCGCCGAAATCCATATAGGTGATCTCCTGGCGCGTTGGCGAGAAGCGCGGCGTCAGCACGATGTTGTCGCCGCGGGTCAGGTAGCGCACGTTTGCGCCGTCCTGGTCCATGATCGCCAGCTTCTTGACGCGCTTGTCCTTCGGGCCGGATTCCGAGACGAACACGACGCGGGTATCGAAATAGCCCTTCTCGCCGGTAAGCCGCTGGTAGATCGCGTCGGCGATGATGTGGGCGACGCGCCGGTAGTTGTCGCGGTTGGTGAAAAACTGCTCGCCGAGCATCTGTTCGCCGGCGAACGTGTCCCACAGGCGGAATTCGGCGCGCAGCCGTCCGCCGGTCTCTTCCACCACGCGGCCGATCACCAGCGCCTGCGCGTTGATCACGCGCCAGTCCTCGAAACGCGGCGCGGCGTCCGGATTGCTG
>JBAQHA010000582.1:0-6362 GCA_049288075.1 Oricola sp. | reverse complement strand
GGTCCGACGATGTCCGTTTTGCCCTCGAGCGTCGCAGCGTGCAGTAATCGAAGGGTCAGCGCCTCGCGATAAGGCTGCGGGAGGAATTCGATGATGTTCACGACTTCCTCGACATCGACCGAGTCGCTCATCGCGAGCACGCCTGAGGTGAATTCCTGGGCGTATTGCAGCGCATAGGGCGAAGCGACGAAGCGGCGCGCATAGCGGCTTGCCACGCGCAGAAAAGCCGCCGGATCTTCCAGCCTGCGGTGAATGGACATCAGGCGCCGCAACGCGGCTTCTTCGATCAGCGTGCCGGGTGCGAGAAGCCGCGCCATGTCGAAATCGCCGCGCGCTTTCGCGTCGTCTTCGGTTATCAGCCCCCGGATAAGCGCGAGCGATGCGCCGAACATCCCGCCGATTCGCATCGGATCGACGTCCTTCAGCTTCGCCGCGGCATTCTGCGATGCGCCCTTCTGGTACGACAGCACGGCAAGCCCGAGATGAACGAGTTCGCTGTCCGGCTCGCCGATGTCCGCCAGATGCGATTCAAGCGTTTGCGGATTCCCGCCCAGCATGGAGTATGAAATCAGCGCTTTCGCGGTTTTCGGATCCGCGAACTCCTCGGGGCTAAGACCGTGAAATCCCTTGTCCACCAGCTTACTCAGTTCAAGCTGCATACCGAGCGCAGCCTTGTCGCCGCCGGCGACCTCGTCCTGGATTCTTTGAAGGGATCGCACGAGCTTGTATGGCTCGACCTCGAGGCCCGCCGCGCGAACGCCCGCATGCGACAGGAGTACGACGCCGGCCGCGACGGGGATGAGCAGGAGCCGGGCCGCCGTCATCCCTGGGGAACCTCGACAAGAACCTCGATGCGGCGGTTCTTGTGGGACAGGGGATTTTCCGCATCAAGCAGCTTGCGATCCGCGAAACCTGCGATCTCGCGCACGCGCGTTTCCTCAAGCCCGCCACGCAGCAACATATAGTAGGCCGACTGCGCACGCGCGGCGGACAGGCGCCAGTTGTCATAGTCCCTGGATTTGAATGGCCGGGCGTCCGTATGACCGCGAATGCGGACGCCACCCTGCTGTTCCGCCAGAACACCGCCGATCCTTTCGAGTGCGACGACGAGATCGGGCGACGGAACGGCAGAACCGACCTCGTACATGGAAATGTCGAAGGCATCGGTCAGCGAAATCAGGATCTCGTCGCCCGACGGCGTGACGCTCAGCTCGCCGACGAGTTCGGACTCGCCGCCCAGGGTCTGTTTCAGCTGTTCGGTGATCTGGTCGCGCAGCTTCGCTGCGGCATCCTCGACCGCAGCGGCGTGTTCCATCTTCGCGGCGACGGCGGCGGCCATCTCGACGACTGCCTGATCCGTCTGGTCGGCCGTCGCGCCGGGCGGGGGCAGGGCCGCAGTCGTGCCTTCCGGGGCATCTTGCGCCGCGGCCTGCTCGGACAGGGGCTGCGCCTGGCCGCCGGAGGCGGCGACTTCCATCGCGCCTTCCGTGCCATCGCCCTGCTTGGCTTGCGTCGTCGCGGCGTTCCCGACCGTGTCCTGGTCTTCCTCGGCGGCGATCGCGGCGGGCGTTTCAACCCCGTTGCCGTTGCCGAAGCCCGGCGAGGACGCCATCTGGTCCTTGCTGGGCTCGCCCTGCCCTTCGGTCTCGTAGCGGCCGGTCAGCTGCCCGCTATTGTTGGAGTTGCGGACTTCCTCGTTCCAGAAGTTCGGCGTGAACGGGTCCATGAAGGCCGCCCCGCCAGCGGCGTCGTTGACCGCTTCGTTGCCGTTGCGGCCGCCACCGGCCTCAAGCTGATGCGCGTCGCTTTTAACCTCGCTCGCGATCACCTCGAGAGAAGCGAACGGATCTGAAAAGAACTGGACGTCGGAAATCTGTTGCTCCGGCGTGTCGGTGGGCGTCGTTGCCTCGGGGAATTTCCCGTTCGGCGTCGGAGTTTCCTCATCCTGTACGCCTTCGATGTCGTGCACGCCCTTGACCGAGCGTTCGCGGTCCACGAGCTTGACCGGATTGAAATAGCTGGCGACGGACTTCTTGGTTTCCTGGTCGGCCGCGTTGATCAGCCACAGAACGAGGAACAACGCCATCATGGCCGTCATGAAGTCGGCGAAGGCGATCTTCCAGGCGCCGCCGTGATGGCCGTGATCGCCTTCACTGTTGCGCTTGATGATGATGATTTCCTGGACATGTTCGGGAGTATTCAAGACAAGGCCTCCTGAATCAGCCGATCAACCTCGGCCAGGCGCGTGGCGACCACGCTCTTGTCGATGCGGGCGACAAGATCGACGCCGTCGGCGGGAACAAGCTTCGGGGGGACGGAGCCTTCCGGCCATCTTTCGCTGAAAGCGGATAAAAGGTCCTTCGGACCATGCAGTTCGAAGCCGACCGCCTCGCTGTCCTCCAAGAGTTTGGCGATCCTTGCCGAAAGCGCATCCAGCGTCTTGGCAAGATGCGCCTCGCGCAAGTATCCCGACAGAAGCGGCGCCAACTGGTCCGCGATCGTATCGACGATGTCGGCGCGCAGTTTGGGGATCGTAGCTGAGACGAACTCTTCCATCTGACCGCGGTGAGCGACCTCGATATCGTTGATTTCGGCACGGTGAGCCGCCTCCAGCAGTTCATGCGCCGTGATGCCGGTGGCCTCTTCCTCGTACTCCACCTGCGGACCGAAGCCGTCCACGCCGGCGAAATCGACGTCAGCCGCCGGTTTTTCCATCAGGTCGACGGACGCTTCCGTCGAGAGGCCGCCGCCGGCGAAATCGCCGTCGTCAATGCCCATTCCGGCCAGGTCGAGCGCAGTCGTTTCTACGCCGAGGTCGATGTCGGACAGCAACTCGGGTTCGCCGCCGAAGATATCCGGGCCGCCGAAGTCCGGTTCGGGCGGGAAGCCGGTGAAACCGGACGACATCCCAAGCGTCGAGAATCTCTCGCGCGATTGCGCGTCTTCGACGAGCGGCTCGAAACCGTGCGCGCGCGGCGGCGCCGAACGGCGACCGCCTCGTGAGAAATCCGGCAGCAGATCAAGCAGGGCTGAGCGGCTCAAATCAGGCTGCCTCCTGTCTTACCCAACGACGCAGAATGGCGGCCGCACGTTCCTCGTCGAGATCGACGATCATCGTGAGGCGCTCTTCGGGCGATGGCCGCATCCTGGCCAAAAGATCGCTTTGATCCGATGACGAGGAATAGGAGGGAAGCGAAGGCAGATCCGGCAGGCCTGGCAGACCCAAATCGTCACCGCCGCTGCTGAACGTTTCGCCCAGCGCACCGCTTTCGAGAGCCGGCAGGTCGCCAAAGTCGCCACCCGCGCCTGCTCCAGCTTCAGCGGCTCCTCCGCTCAATACCTTGACCAGCGGCCGGAGACCAAGGAACACGACAAGCAATGTCGCGGCCACGAAGGACAGGGCGTTGATGAAAGTGCCGAGGTGTTCGCTCAGGATATCGAGTGTGCCGGCTTCGGCGAGCGGCACGCCGTCGACACCGTCCATGAACTCGACTGCCGTGACCTGGACAAGGTCGCCACGGTCGTCGGACACGCCTGCCGCGGCGACCGCCAATTTGCGGATTTCGGCGAGTTTCGCCTCGATCTGGGCCGGATCCGAAGTGCCGCCGAGCGTCTCGGCGATGCGGGCCTGGTTGACCACGACCGCTATCGAGAGGCGGCTGATCGAGTAGCCATTGGAGACCGTGGCGATCCGCTTGGAGTTCATTTCGTAGTTGGTCGTCTCTTCGCGACGCTGGCTGTTTTCCGACGAAGCCGGCCCGCCGCCCTGGCCCTGCGGCTGCTGGGGCAGGTTCTGTTCGACCGTGGTGGGATTGCCAGCCGTCTGCTGCGACGACGAATCCTCGGCGCGGACGACCTGGACAGATCGTTCGACCCGCGATTCGGGGTCGAAAATCGTCTCCTCGACCTGCTTCTGATCGGTATTGATGTCAGCCTGTACGCTGACGCGGAAATTCATGTTGCCAAGGTAGGGCCCCAAAGCCTTGTAGACGCTGTCGGCGACCTCGTTCTCGACGGTCGACTTGATGCCGAGATTGCTTGTCGCGGTGTTGTTCAACGGATCCTCTCCGGCCGCCAGCAGCCGCCCGGACGAATCGAGCACAGTAACGTTTTCGGCCTGCAGGCCAGGAACAGCCGCCGCGACGAGGTGGCGGATCGACATGGCGCTCGACTCGGCCGTATCGCCCTCGTAGCGAACGATGACGGATGCTGTGGGCGTCTGTTCGGCAAAACGGAAGTTGCCCCGGTCGGCCAGAACAATATGAACGCGCGCGCCCTTGATGCCGCGGATCGTCTGGATCGAGCGCGCGATTTCACCCTCGAGCGCTCGCACGCGGGTTACTTCCTGCATGAAGGCGGTGAGGCCCAGCGAGCCGAGACTGTCGAACAGCTCGTAACCGGCGCCGGAGGAATTCGGCAGCCCCTTTTCCGCGAGGATCATGCGGGCCTTGCTGGTCAATCCGGCGGGCACGAGGATCGATGTCCCGTCGGTGTTGACGTCGTAGGCTATGCCCGCATCGGCGAGCGCCATGCCCATGCGCGTGACGTCATCGCGCTCCAGCCCGATATAGATCGGTTCAAATGCCGGGCGGTTCAGATAGTAGGCTGCGGCGCCAACACCGGCTACGACGAATATGCCGACAGCGGCCAGGATCGCCAGTTTGCGGGTTCCAAGCGCGGCCAGGTTTTTGATGATCTGCTGAAATTGCTCAAGCACCGGGGCGTCTCCCTATCTACTGAAGGAAATAGACGTCGAAGCTTGTGTGAGAGTGTCTTGGTGTCATGAAGCGGGAAAAAAGCGGCCCGTCCGCAACCGGAACCAACAGCAAAGCGGGCAGCCTTGCGGCCGCCCGGTTCCGTAAAGACGCATCAGGACGAGACGTTACCCGTTCTGGAACAGCCGCAGGATCATCTGGGCGTTGTTGTTGGCGATGCCGAGCGCCTGAATGCCCAACTGTTGCTGAACCTGCAGCGCTTGCAGCCGGGTCGACTCCTCGCTCATGTCGGCATCCACCAGTTGTCCGACGCCGCGCTCGACCGCATCCATCAACGAACTCACGAATTCGTTCTGCATGTCGATGCGTTTCTTGGACGCGCCCAATGTCGAGGCCGCGTTCGTCATGGCTTGGAAGACGCCGTCAACGATCGAGATCATGCCGTCGATGTCATCGTCCGCGACGCCGGCCACGGTGATATCGAGGTTGTAGACAGAGACAGCCGGATTGAGGGTGCCGCCCGTGTTCGCAACGCTGTCAAGCAGACCCGACTGGTCAAAGGCGTCGAAGAGTTCGATGGCCGTGATGTCGATGTCGATCGTATCGACTGTAACCAGACCGGCGGAATCGCGCGTGAACGACGAAACGATGCTCTTCGTCTGTACGTAATTCGGGGCGCTCGAATCGACCGACAGCCAGTTCTCGCCGCTGAACGACGCGGATCCGGCGGCCGCGTATAACTGATTCTGCAATTCGTTGATTTCGGACTGGACCTTTGTCCGGTCGACGCCCGGCTCGCGCGCCGCAACCAGTTTGGTCTTGATGTCGCCGGCGACCTCGAGGGCCTTGTTCAATGCCGTATACGCGACGTCGACCTTTGCCGCGCCAAGCCCGAGAGCGTCCTGGACTGTGGAGAGCGCGGAATTGTCCGACCGCATCGTGGTCGCGATCGACCAATACGCGGCATTGTCGCTGGCTTCAGCGACTTCATAGCCGGTGGAAATTCGTCCCTGAGTTTTTTCGATGGCGCGGTTTGTCGTCTGCAATGCCTGCAAAGCGGTCATCGCCGCGGCATTGGTCATTATACTGGACATTCTACCTCTTTCCCTCAAACCAAGGAGGAATTGCCAACCGGCGCCGGGCCGAATGACGTTTTCCTACTTCCGGTCCGGGCTGCCAAGCCGGCTGCAGCCGCGCACCGGATGTGTCCTTTTGCGGCAAAAGGGCAGGTGCCGAGGGATGCAATCAATACGGGCCCCGGCCTGGAATGACCTTCCGCCATTTGCGACTGTAATGGCCGCAGCTTGCGCGAGGCTGGAGGACAGAAAAAAAAGGGGCCGCTGAACACGGCCCCTTTAGTATTTTCCTAATGACGGATTACTTGAAGAGCGACAGGATCGACTGCGCGTTCGAATTGGCGATCGACAGGGCCTGGATGCCGAGCTGCTGCTGGACCTGGAGGGCCTGCAGTCGCGTCGACTCCTCGCTCATGTCGGCGTCGACGAGCTGGCCGACACCGCGGTCGATGGCGTCCATCAGGTTCGACACGAACTCCGATTGCATTTCGACGCGCTTCTTGACAGCGCCAAGTTCGGAAGCAGCGTCGGTTATCTGACTCATGATGTTGTCGGTGACGCGGATCATCGC
>JBAQHA010000581.1:0-2111 GCA_049288075.1 Oricola sp. | reverse complement strand
ACTGTAATCCGTGCGCGGACCCTGTTCGCAATAATTCGTTTCTGTTTCAATATCTTACCGAACAAAGAGCAAGGCTCGCCTGGGTAGGGAGTGCCGGCGTGAAGATTGCGTTCGGAGAGCACGTTCTCGACCCGGATCGGCGGGAACTCACCCGAGGATCCGAGGCCATCGCCGTCGGGCCCCAAGTCTTCGACCTGCTGCTTTACCTCGTGCAGAATCGCGAACGCGTCGTCTCCAAGGACGACCTGATCGAGGTGGTCTGGGGCGGCCGGATCGTCTCGGAATCCACACTCACCAGCCACATCAATGCGGTCCGCAAGGCTCTCGGCGACAGCGGCGGACAACAGCTCCTGGTTCGCACGATCGCCCGCAAGGGCTATCGGTTCGTGGGGGATGTGCGGGAGTCCGTTGCTTCGGAAGGAGCGGATCCTGCCAGGCGCCATGAGTCAATCGCGCAGGCATTGGCTCTTCCGGCTCGGCCATCGATCGCCGTCCTCCCGTTCCTCAATCTCAGCGGCGATCCACAGCAGGAATACTTTAGCGACGGTATCACCGAAGATATCATCACGGCGCTTTCGCGGGTTAGGTGGTTCTTCGTCATCGCGCGCAATTCGAGTTTCACCTACAAGGGACGGACCGTCGACGAAAAGCAGGTCGCCCGGGAGCTCGGGGTTCGCTACGTCCTCGAGGGCAGCGTGCGAAAGGCGGGCGAGCGAGTGCGCATAACAGGCGAGCTCATTCAGGCGGACACCGGCCTGCACATCTGGGCCGATAGGTTCGATGGCCAGCTCCGGGATATTTTCGGCCTGCAGGACCAAGTCGCGGCCAGTGTCGTCGCGGCTATCGAGCCTTCTCTGCGCCAAGCCGAAATCGACCGGGCCCGTCGCAAACCAACGGAGAAGCTAGACGCCTACGACTGGTACCTGCGGGCGCTACCGCACTTTTACACGCTGACGCGAGAAGGTGTGGACCAGGCGATACAGTTTCTCGATCGAGCAATCGCGATTGACCCGCACTTCGCCCTAGGGAAGGCGCTAGCTGCGCGCTGCTATGCTTGGCGCAATCCTCAAGGCTGGGCAGCCGAACCGGAAGAGGAGAAAGCAACAGCAATCCGGCTGGGCCGGGAGGCGCTCCGAGACGGCGATGACGATCCATCCGTGCTGTGGATGGTCGGCTTTGTGATGTGGCAGCTGCGTGTCGATCTCGAAGGTGCCCTCGAACTGTACGACAGGTCGCTCGCGCTGAACGCCAACTGCTCCCAGGCACTTACTCTCCGGGGCTGGGCGCTGGCGACGGCCGGGCGACTCGATGAGGCTGTTGCAACGCTCTTGCAGCCGCTCCGGCTCAGTCCGGTCGATCCGGAGGCCTTCTTCACCATGACGGCCCTGGGGTGGACGCACATGGTGGCCGGACGCTTCGATGAGGCCGTCACGTGGACCTCCTGCGCCTTGCGGGAGCGGCCGGGTTTCGCACCTGCCTTGCGCTTCCATGCCGTCAGCCTGGTCGGGCTTGGCCGGCTGGACGAGGCACGCGACACGGTCGCTTATCTGCTGCTGCTGGAGCCCGGACTGACGGCCTCGAATCTGCGGCAACGAGCGCCCATCTTCGACGGGAAGCTGATGGACAGCTTTCTGGACGGGCTGCGCAAAGCGGGACTGCCGGAGTGATGGAAGGCCACCGCGCATCGTCGCACGTGGGCACGGGGGCGTGCGGGCGCAGCGGAGCGCCGTCGTGAAAATCGAGTTCGGAGAGCACCTGCTCGATCCGGAGCGGCGGGAACTCACCCGCGGATCCGAGGCGATCGCGCTCGGGCCGCAGGTGTTCGACCTGCTGCTTCACCTGGTGCGCAACCGCGAGCGCGTCGTCACCAAGGACGACCTGATCGAGGTGGTGTGGGGCGGCCGGATCGTCTCGGAGTCCACGCTCACCAGCCATATCAATGCGGTGCGCAAGGCGATCGGCGACAGCGGCGAGGAGCAGCGCCTGGTCCGCACGATCGCGCGCAAGGGGTACCGCTTCGTCGGAGACGTACGGGAACTCGATACGTCGGATCGGGCAGATCCTGTCGGCCGCCATGAGCCGCCGGCGCCGGCGCTGCCGGACCGGCCTTC
>JBAQHA010000580.1:0-3752 GCA_049288075.1 Oricola sp. | reverse complement strand
CTGGAATAGTCCTTGATGCCCTGACGCAAATCGTCGTCCGCAAGGATATTGATGCCCTTGTAGTCGACGCCGAGGTAATCGAGGATCTGCACGACCTGGCCGGAAAAACCGCATTGCGGAAAACCCGGCGTCCCTTTCATGAACAGCACGACGTCGTTGGACTTCACTTCCTGGTCGATGAATTCTTTGATTCCGCTCATTTTTCTGTCCTTTGGATTCCGGGATCGGCCCGGTTCTTTGGTGCGTTGCACCTAATATATCGCGGCTGCGCGTAAATTCTCAAGGCGGATACATCTTTAACGGCGGCTGGCGCTACGCGTCGCGGTGCGGCGCTTGGCCGTCCGGGCCGTGGTGCGGCGGCGCGTCGCCTTGCTGCGGGTCCTGGTGGTGCGTTTGCGGCTGGTCTGTTTCTTCGCCGGGGCGAGGAGTTTTTCCAGTTCACGGACCAGCGGATTGGAAGTGCGCGTCTTGCGCCGCGTCCGCCGCGTGGTGCGCTTCTTCTTCAGGATTTCCTTCAGCGCGCCGTCGACCACGCCGCCGACGATGTCGTCAAGCAGCGACACCCGGGCTTATTCCGGCGCGCTGGTCTGAAGCGCCAGCGCGTGCAGCACGCCGCCCATGTTGCCCTGCAGCGCCTGGTAGACCATCTGGTGCTGCTGGACGCGCGACTTGCCGCGGAAGCTCTCCGACACGACCTCGGCGGCATAATGATCACCGTCGCCCGCCAGATCCCGGATCGTCACCGTGGCATCGGGAATCCCGGCCTTTATCATCTTTTCGATTTCCGAGGCGTTCATGGGCATGGAAACAGTCTCCTACTCTGCGGCTTCGGCGCGCCGACCCGCGTCCATGAAGTCCGGGAACCAGGATTCGTGGATGGTGGCCAAGTCCTTCACAGATATGGAGACCTGCGTCGGAGCCGTCAATGAGAGGTTTTCTCCGCCCACAAGGCCAAGCTGGCGGAAGGGAACGCCTGCGCCTTCGGCATTGGCGGCGAAGAATTGCGCGTCCGCCGCCTTCACAGTGACGAGGTAGCGACCCTGGTCCTCGCCGAACAGCAGCGCATGCGCCGGCGCCGTGTCGCCTGCGTCGATCGCCGCGCCCTTGCCGGATGCGATGCACATTTCGGCGAGCGCGATGACCATGCCGCCGTCGGACAGATCGTGGCAGGCGGTAACCTGGCCGTTGCGGATCGCGGAGCGGACGAAATCGCCGTTGCGTTTCTCGGCATAGAGGTCGACGGGCGGCGGCGGGCCGTCCTTGCGGTCGTTGACGATGCGATTGAATACCGACTGGCCGAGATGTGCGCCGTCGCCGCCGAGCAGGAAGATGGCGTCGCCATCCTGCATCGTGCCGATCCGCGCCATGACAGACCAGTCGGGCAGCAGGCCGACGCCCGCGATGGTCGGCGTCGGCAGGATCGCCTCGCCATTGGTCTCGTTGTAGAGCGAGACGTTGCCCGAGACGATCGGGAAGCCCAACGCCTTGCAGGCCTCGCCGATGCCCTGGATGGCGCGCACCAACTGGCCCATGATCTCCGGGCGCTGCGGATTGCCGAAATTCAGGTTGTCGGTCGCGGCAAGCGGTTCGGCGCCGACGGCGGTCATGTTCCGCCAGCATTCGGCGACCGCCTGCTTGCCGCCCTCGAACGGGTCGGCCTCGCAATAGCGCGGCGTGACGTCGGAGGAGAATGCCAGCGCCTTGGTCGGATGTCCGTCGACGCGCACGACGCCGGCGTCGCCGCCTGGCAGTTGCAGCGAATTGCCCTGGATCAGCGTGTCATACTGCTCCCACACCCAGCGCCGGGAACTCATGTTGGGCGAACCGAGGACACGCTTGACCGCGTCGACGTAGTCGCCAGGTTCCGCAAACTGCGATGCGTCCATCGGCTGGTACTGTGCCGGCATCATCCAGGGGCGGTCGTATTCCGGCGCCTCGTCGCCCAGTTCCTTGATCGGCAGGTTGGCGACTTCCTCGCCCTCGTGGCGGATCCGGAAACGCAGGTCGTCGGTCGTCTCGCCGACGATGGCGAAGTCGAGTCCCCACTTGGTGAAGATCGCCTTGGCCTCGGCCTCCTTTTCCGGTTTCAGGACCATGAGCATTCGCTCCTGGCTTTCCGACAGCATCATCTCGTAGGCAGTCATGCGCTCTTCGCGCACCGGCACGAGATCGAGATCGAGCACAATGCCGAGATTGCCCTTCGCGCCCATTTCGACGGCGGAGCAGGTGAGGCCGGCCGCGCCCATGTCCTGGATCGCGATCACCGCGCCCGACGCCATCAGTTCCAGGCAGGCTTCAAGCAGGCATTTCTCGGTGAACGGGTCGCCGACCTGCACGGTCGGGCGCTTCTGGTCGATGTCGTCGCCGAATTCGGCCGAAGCCATGGTCGCGCCGCCGACGCCGTCGCGTCCGGTCTTGGCTCCGAGATAGACGACTGGCAGGCCGACGCCCCTGGCTTCGGAAAGGAAGATCGCATCGGTCTTGGCGATGCCGGCCGCGAAAGCGTTCACGAGGATGTTGCCGTTATAGCGGGCGTCGAACTCGACCTCGCCTCCGACCGTCGGCACGCCGAAGGAATTGCCGTATCCGCCGACGCCGGCGACAACGCCGGAGACCAGGTGGCGGGTCTTGGGGTGGTCGGGTTCGCCGAAGCGGAGCGCATTCATCGCCGCGATCGGCCGCGCGCCCATGGTGAAGACGTCGCGCAGGATGCCGCCGACGCCCGTCGCCGCGCCCTGGTAGGGCTCGATATAGGACGGGTGGTTGTGGCTCTCCATCTTGAAGACGACGCAGTCGCCGTCGCCGATATCGACCACGCCGGCATTCTCGCCCGGACCCTGGATCACCTGCGGCCCGGTCGTCGGCAGTGTCTTCAGCCATTTCTTCGACGACTTGTAGGAGCAGTGCTCGTTCCACATCGCCGACCAGATGCCTAGCTCGGTGAAGGTCGGCTCGCGGCCGGTCAGGTCGACGATGCGCTCGTATTCGTCCGGCGTGATGCCGTGGGCTTCGACGAGTTCCGGAGTGATGGGGATCGAGTTGCGAATGGTCATGAAGGGCCGTGCCGAGGTTTGGAGCCGGATTGCGTGCCTGCGGAATACACCAAAATGCGGCAATGCAAAAAGAGCTCTTTGCTTGCATGGCGCGTCAAGCCGGTTTTTCCCCGGCGATATTTCAGGTGCGGGCGGGCAAGGCGCCCCGTCAGGCCTTAGTCATAGCTTTCGTAGGCGCCGCCGCCGCTCTCAAGCAGGGCGACGAGACGCCGCAGGCCGACCTGGACTGTCTCGCGATCCGTCGGGATCGAAAACGCTATGCGCACACGGTGGAACATCCGCTCCGAGCGCCCGGTCTTGAACTCGTCCTCGGAATCGATGAGGACCTTCTCGCGTTCGGCCGCCGTCTTGAATGTGCTCGAGAGCCAGGGATCGGGCAGTTTGAGCCAGATGAACGGCGCGGTGTCCGCCGAACTGAATTCGTAGTCCTTGAACGCTTCACGCACCATCGTGACGCGTTCGCCGATTTCAATCGCGACGCGCTTGCGGATCTCGTCGGCCGCGCCCGACAGAACCATTCGGGCGGCCAGTTCCGTCGTCAGGAAAACCTTCCCGCCCGTCAGGAGCCGCGTTGCCGTCAGCACGCGTCCGGACGTGTGCGGCGGGCAGGCGATCCACGCGGCGCGCAATCCGGCCGCGACCGATTTCGACAGACCGGATATGTGGAAGGTCAGGTCCGGCGCCAGCGCTGCCAGGGGC
>JBAQHA010000579.1:0-1532 GCA_049288075.1 Oricola sp. | reverse complement strand
GGCGGCAAAAGACACGCCTTTCGAGATCGCCTGCATGTTCATCCCGCCCATGATGGCGAAGGACGCCGCGATAGACGCGTGCGAGGCTGGCGCGAAATTGCTGGTCTGCCTGACCGAACATATCCCGGCGCATGACGTCATGGAGATGCATGTCGCGGCCAAGGCGAACGGCACACGGATCGTCGGCCCGAATACGGCCGGGTTAGTCACTGTCGGCGAGTGCTTCATCGGCATCATGCCGGCGTTCAACGAGCGCGTGTTTCAGCACGGCCGCATCGGCGTCATCTCCCGTTCCGGCAGTCTGGGAACGCTGATCAGCCTCAATCTGGTCCAGGCCGGGCTTGGCCAGTCGGTGTTCTACGGTGTCGGCGGCGATCCCATGATCGGCACGACGACAGCCGACGCGCTGCGCTTCCTCGATGAAGATGCGGGCACGGACGGTGTGGTGATTTGCGGCGAGATCGGCGGCAATGCCGAGGAGCAGGCGGCGGACCATGCCCGCACCATGAAAAAGCCGGTCGTCGCCTTCATCGCGGGGCGGCAGTCCCCGCCGGGCAAGAAGATGGGCCATGCAGGCGCCATCGTCGCGGGCGGCAAGGGCGACTACGCATCGAAGCGAAAGGCGCTCGAAGCAGCTGGCGTTGCCGTTGCGGATGTGCCAAGCCAGATCCCGCAGCTCATCAAGGACGCATTGCATACAAGCTGATTGCAAGACGAGCTCTTAAGAGCTAGCAACAGGCAGGACGGACTCATCTACGCAAGGGCGGCGCACGCCGCCCATTCCGCGAGCGTACCGGAAAGGGAGCACCCCCATGCGAATGACCACGGAAGAAGCTTTCGTCAAAGTTCTCCAGATGCACGGTATCGAGCATTCCTTCGGCATTATCGGCTCGGCCATGATGCCGATCTCGGACCTTTTTCCGAAGGCGGGCATCACCTTCTGGGACTGCGCGCACGAATGCAATGCGGGCATGATGGCCGACGGCTATACGCGCGCCAGCGGCAAGATGTCGATGATGATCGCGCAGAACGGTCCGGGCATCACGAACATGGTGACGCCGGTCAAGACGGCCTACTGGAACCATACGCCGCTTCTGCTGGTCACGCCACAGGCGGCGAACAAGACCATCGGTCAGGGCGGATTTCAGGAAATGCCGCAGATGGCGCTGTTTCAGGATTGCGTCTGCTATCAGGAGGAAGTACGCGACCCCTCGCGTATCGCGGAAGTCCTGAACCGCGTGATCGAGCAAGCATGGCGCGGCAGCGCTCCGGCTCAGATCAACGTGCCGCGCGATTACTGGACGCAGGTGATCGACATCGAGTTGCCGCAGCGCATCAGGCTTGAGCGGCCGTCCGGCGGCGAGGAGGCAATTGCGGAGGCGGCCAAGCTGCTTTCCGAGGCGAAGTTCCCGGTCATCCTGAACGGCGCGGGCGTCGTTATCGGCGGTGCGATCGACGCCAGCCGCCAGCTTGCCGAGAAGCTCGACGCGCCGGTCTGCTGCGGCTATCAGCATAATGACGCTTTTCCCGGC
>JBAQHA010000578.1:0-4353 GCA_049288075.1 Oricola sp. | reverse complement strand
CCGGAAACGATGCCAAGTCGGTCTGCGAGGCCGGCATTGATTTCCAGCACATAGCGCACCGGCTCTCCCGACGGCACTGCTGCGGTCGAGTAGGGGATCGTGTGCTTCGCAATCGAGGCGACTGTCCCGTCCTCGCGCACAAACAGCATGTCGAGCGGGCGCGGCGTGTTCTGCATCCAGAAGGCGACTTCGCGCGTCTGCGGAAAAACGAAAAGCATCGCGCGATCGTCGGGAAATTCGCTGCGGAACATCAGCCCGCGCGATCGTTCGTCCGAATCGTCGGCAACTTCGATATGAAACGACGCGATGTCCTTACCGTCGCGCTGAATCACCAGCGCCGCGGCATCGACCGCCAGGAGCATCGGCGCCTCCTGTGCGACCGCACCGCGTAGCGGCGTCACGAGGCAGGCGGCCGCGACCGCGAACGTCAGAAGAAATCGTATAAGTCTGGTCATGATTCCCGGCCGGTTCAACCGGTGCGACGATTCAATGCGAAGACGGCAATTGTGTGCCGAGATCCGGATAGATTTCGGCCGCCATCAGGCCCTTGTCGCCATTGCCGAACCGTACGATGACGGCCTGACCTGCGCGTAGTTCGGTCAGGCCGAACCGGCGCAAGGTCTCCATGTGGACAAAGATGTCCTCGGTCCCCTCGCCGCGTGTGACGAAGCCGAAACCCTTGGTCCGGTTGAACCACTTGACGATAACCCGTTCAAGGCCGCTCGTCGGCGTCACATGAACGTGGGTTTTCTGTTCCAACTCGCCGGGATGGATGGCGGTCGTATTGTCCATGGAGATAACATGGAAAGCTTGCAGCCCGCGGTCGCCCATGCGCGCTTGGCAAACGATCCGCGCGCCTTCCAGAGCGGTCTGGTATCCATCACGGCGAAGGCAGGTCACGTGCAGCATTACATCGCCGATCCCGGCCTCGTCGGGGACGACAAAGCCAAATCCCTTGGCTACGTCGAACCACTTGATAGCACCCGAGATCTCGACGATTTCCGTATTTTCGGATCGCGAAGCGAGATTTCCCAGACTACCGGTAGATGATCCCTTTTCCCCCATGACAGCGCTTTTTCTCGATCCACCCACACCTGATTCTCTACCCGAAGGATACCATCGCAAGGTCGAAAGGCTACAAGCCCGAAGTTTTGTTTTGCACATGTCCTTGGGTGTTCTTGCAAGGCTGGCGCAAGCCTCGTGTCGTGAATGGCCCTTGCCCCGCGCGCCGATGGCGCTAAAACCGGAGCGAAACGGAGAGACGACATGCGTTATCTGCACACAATGGTTCGCGTTCGCGACGTCGATGAATCGCTCGATTTCTACTGCAACAAGCTCGGGCTGGCGGAAGTCCGCCGCATGGAAAACGAGGCGGGGCGCTTCACGCTGATCTTCCTGGCCGCGCCCGACGATCTGGAAGCCGCCAAGGCCGGCGGCGCGCCGACGGTGGAACTGACCTACAACTGGGACCCGGAAGACTATCAGGGCGGACGCAATTTCGGCCATCTCGCTTACGCCGTCGACAATATCTACGAGACATGCGACCGCCTCGCCAAAGGCGGCGTGACGATCAACCGTCCGCCGCGCGACGGACACATGGCCTTCGTGCGCTCGCCAGACGGCATTTCCATCGAAATCCTGCAAAAGGGCGATTCCCTGCCGAAGGCCGAGCCCTGGGCCTCGATGCCGAATACGGGCGTCTGGTAGCGTTTACGGGGGTCAAATCATGATTTGGCCCCATTTCGCAAATAGCGCCGAAATGGGTGCTTTTGCTCCGTCGCCGTGTAATTCTTTGTTTACTATGACGATGGCTTATGGCGAATTCATCCGCGGGGATCGGGGACAATAGGCGGTTCATTGAAACTACGACTCGGCACATGCCTTGAGCGATCACCATTGCGGTGGCTTGCAATTACCGTCGCCGCGAGCGGTTTGACGGGATGCATGGCATCCGCCCTGGACGTGCAGTCGACTTTCGCGCCCGACCCCGCCACCAGTCTTTCCCTGGCCGCACCATCAATCGTTCCCGCTGTCCGTCCCGCCGGCGAAATCGCCGATGCGTCGGGAACTGGGGCGATGCCGCTTTCCGCCGAACCGGGCGAGGATGGCTCCGTGATGGCGCTCGCCGGGACCGAGCCGGCAATGGCGTCGCCGGAAACGATGGCCTCCGTCGCGGCGACAGAGGCAATGGCAGAATCAAGCGCGACGAACCCGGCGCAGGCCGGCGCAGCGCAGCAGGAAATGGTTGCTATGGCGGACCCCGGCGCCGCGTCCACGCAACCTGTCGATCCGGCGACCGCGCGCATCTACGATGCCGCCGGCGTGCCGGACCTTGTTGCGTCGGCGCAGCCGGTGGCGCCGATCGTGCAGCCCGCCAAGCGCACCGGCGGCCTGATGTCGCTGTTTTCCAACAACCGCACCAACAATGCCCGCAAGGCTGTCGTGCCGCCGGCGCCAGTCGGCCAGCAGCCGGCAGTCGCCGAGCTTTGGGCCGCGCCGTCGAAATCCGCCGATCCGATCGTGCCGGAAGGCCGCGTCATTGCCGTATCCAGCGGTTCCAGCCCGATGATGGCCGGCCTGCCGGGCGTCAACCGGGAGCGCGCGCTCGGGCTGAACCAGAACCTGTCGATGCCGGAATCGCCGGCCGACGAGATGGAAGAGCAGCCGATTCAGCTTGCGTCGGCGGCAGGGCTCGCGCGCCTTGCGCCGAACGGCCTCAATATCCAGCGCGAGGACGTCGACGTCGCTTGCCTTAAACCGGCGTTGGTTCGGGTACTGAAGGACATCGAACGCCACTATGGCCGCAAGGTGACGGTGACGTCCGGCTATCGCAACCCATCGCGCAACAAACAGGCGCGCGGCGCCGAAAACTCGCTGCACATGTACTGCTCGGCGGCCGATATCCAGGTCGCGGACGTCTCCAAATGGGAACTCGCGTCCTATTTGCGCACCATGCCGGGACGTGGCGGCGTCGGCACCTATTGCTACACCGAATCGGTGCATATCGACATCGGCCCGCAGCGCGACTGGAACTGGCGCTGCCGCCGGAAAAAATAGCATCAACACACTGAATATCCAGTCATATCGCAAGTACGGGGCGATTGCGCGACGCATCTCTCGTTCTCCCGGGACGATCTTGCGGGACGCACCGTCATCAGCCTGCAAAAAACCTCGAAACGGACCGGAAACAGGCTTGCGGTCCAAAAAGAATATCCCTATAGACCCGTCACCTGACACGCGCCCTTCGTCTATCGGTTAGGACGCCAGATTTTCATTCTGGAAAGAGGGGTTCGACTCCCCTAGGGCGTGCCACTCTCCCCCAAAGGCGCATGCGCAAGGCAAACGGAAGCGGATTACCGCGCCGTGAGCATCCAGTTGATCATGTCGCGCCAATCGACCATGCGGATCGGCGTGCCATGCCCGCCGGTTTCGAAACGCACCATGCGCACGGGATAGCCCGGCGTCTCGCGCACCTTTCCATAAAGGTCTTCCGCCGTTTCGATGGGTATCACTGAATCGGCGCTGCCATGGGCGATAAACAGCGGCACGCGATCACGATATGCGGCCGACCCGACGAAGTCGTCGCTGCCGAAAGACCCAAGCAGAGCGATGCCCGCCATCCGCGCGGCGATGGTTTCGTCGCGCGCCAGCGCGTGACAGATCGCGCCGCCGGCCGAACCGCAGGCGATCACCGCGCGGGCGCCCGGCAGGCTGCGCAGTACCGCTGTCACCAGTTCGCGTATTCGCATCGCCGCCGCATCGTCCAACTCGCCGCCGTCCGGTGCGATATAGACGCCTGAATTGCGCAGCATGAGGTTCTTGATGCGGTTGAAATTGCCGCCGAACGTGTAGTCGTTTGCCCCCTGCGTTCGATCCCCTCCGCGACCATGCACATAGACCGTCAGAAGTTTCGCGCCCGCGGCGTTGCCGACCGCGATGAACCGGATCTCGCCGGCCGAGGCGTCGAATTTCTGGTCGGCCTGGTGGCGACGCGGCGCAAGATCGACATAAGCGCCCGTGACACGCTTCTCGGGTATCGTGTCGCGCCTGTTGATATCGCGCTCCTCGCGGTAATCGATGACGACATAGGCGCCGTCGTCGCGGCTCCCCAGGACCTTCGGGTAAGCAAAGAGGCGGTCCTTGAACGGTTTCAGTTCGTAGGATTGCGCCATCCCGACGGAAGCTAGCGGCAATAGAAGCGCAGACAGGAGGACCATCAGCGCTGCGGAGCGGCGTTTTCGTCCTCGGCGCACGGGAATCATGGGGCTGGAACCGGACATGGGCCGAACTTAGTCCCGTTCACCGAACCGGATCAATTACGCGACCCCGGCTTTCCCGCCGCAATCGCAGCTT
>JBAQHA010000577.1:0-2196 GCA_049288075.1 Oricola sp. | reverse complement strand
ACTCGCGGGCCGCGCCGAGGAAGACCATCACCCAGCTTCCCGGCTCGGCCGCGCCGACGAGGCTCATGTCGATGAAATGGTCGCCGTCGCGCGCCCGGCAGAGGGCCCGGCTTTCGCCGACCTCGATCACCTGCATGGGAATGCCGATGCACATCAGCCGGCCCGCCCCTTGACGAGGCGCTCCATCTCGGCGTCGAAATCTTCCGGCCCGCGCCAGGCTTCACCGGTGAGCACGCGCGCGTCGCCGTGGCGGAACGCGTCCTCCTCTCCCGGCCGCCCGGCTTCGTAACGCCCGAGCGTCATTTCCAGCGAGGCGATCGTGTCGTCCTCGCCCAGCGGGGCCGTGCGTTTCCGCGCCGTGACGCCGTGAGAGAGGAGGAAATCAAGTGCCGCCTCGATCGCCGGTGCGATCCGCGCCCTGACTTCCGGCCGCAGGCTGCCCCCGAAATCGTCCAGTTCCACCGGCTGCACGCCGATCAGCAGCAGATGTGCGGGGTAGTCCCCCATCATCTCCGCCATGGCCAGCACTTCCTGGAACCCGGTCTGGTGCAGCGAAATCTTCTTGGCACCGAGAAACTTCGGCACTTCGTCGCCCTCGACCAGCTTCATCGTCGCCGGCTGCAATCCGTAATCGACCGCGTCGAACACGATCAGGATGTCGGCTTCGCGAATATGCTGGACGAGATAGATGCCCTGCGTGCCGCCATCCATGACGCGCACATTGTCCCCGAACGCATAGGCCCGGTGCAGTTCCTCGATCGCGCGGACGCCGAAACCTTCGTCCGCCCACAAAAGATTGCCGATACCGAGTATCAGCACGTTCGGCACCATATCGCTCACGAGAACCTCCTCCCCAAGCGTCCTCGGGATTTCTCCCGGCCCCTATTGCGGGGCTTTCAGTCATCCAACTGTCGCAAGCGGCGTGCCAATCCGGGATAGCACGCGCCCGTCTTGATTTTTCAGGCGGATTTGCGGCCATCGCGGCCCGGAGATGGAAGAAAGAATTCCAATATTAACATCATACTGGAAGTCTGCTTTCCATTTGAAGAAGGCGAACTCTTCGCCGCTGGAAAGCCCGCGATCACTCTGAATACCGCCGATATCCAACCGCGGGTCACCAAAAAAAAAGGAAGACGGGGCCCGAAAGCCCCGCCGGAATTCCGCTTTTTGGATGTGGAGGAAGCGGATGGCGCCTCAGTGGATGTCGTCGGCCGGCTTGCCATCCCGGAACGTCCGCCAGCCCGAGAACATCGACGACATGATCGACTGACGCGACATGATGTCCTCGCGGACCGCCGCGTAGATGTGGATAATGACGAAAGAGATGATCACCCACATGCCGAGATGGTGCCATGTGTGGACGTCCTGGCTCTGTCCGAATAGCGGAATGACCCAAGCCGAAAACCAGTCGTACTGCCACGATCCCATGCCTGTGCCCTCGCCGTAAAGGGCCAGTCCGGTAACCATCATGAACACGATGCCCCAGACGAACATCACGTGCATGGTGAGCGTCGCCAGAGGATTGTGCCCCGAATATTTCAGCGGCTGCTTGGCGATCATCGCGTACCAGGCGATCTCGTGGAACAGTTCCTTCCAGAACGAGCCGCGCCAGACCGGCGGCAGGAATATCTGCCGGGCGTGGCTGTTGCCGACAAAGGCCCAGTAAATGCGGAACAGAAAGCCGATCATCAGGATATAGGCCGCGGAAAAATGCAGGAAGCGAATCCAGCCGAACAGGTAGGAGGCGCTCGCCTCGCCGCCGACGGACGGCGGCGGCGACCCGATCAGGTAACCGGTGACTGCAAGCACCAGGATCGAGGACGCATTGATCCAGTGCCACAGGCGAACCGGCGCCTGGTAGACATAGACGGCCTCTTCGGAGTGGGTTGTCGTGACGTCTGCGCTCATGACCGCCTCCTCACGAACCGGCCAGGACGAGACCGCCCGCCGCAATGGCCAGACCGGAGGCGATCAGGCCGTAGCGCGTCGCGGCGAAAAATCGCCCGGCGCCGTAACCCGCTGCGTGCAGCATCGCGCTCGCGGCCATGAAGCCGACCATGTAGCCCGAGATCGCGCCAGCCGCTTCGGTGCCGTGCGCATGGCCGTGCAGCAGCGCGAAACCGCCGATCGCGACCAGCCCGGCTGTCGCCGGCATCGACCGCGCCGCGGCGATCATCAGCCCGAGCACGATGACAG
>JBAQHA010000576.1:0-1521 GCA_049288075.1 Oricola sp. | reverse complement strand
TCGTCGCGATCACCGCCACGTCGCTCGCGATGATGAACAGCACCAGCACTCGTCACCTCACGGTAGCAGGTCGCGCAGGTCGAAGGGAGGCTCCTCGTTCTCGGCCTCCCCCTTGCCCTTGCCGGCGATGGCCACTCCGGCGACCCTCCAGAAGTCGTAGCCCGGGTACTTGCCGGGCCCGTCGATCAAGAGGTGTTCCTTCTCGTAGACCATGTTGTGGCGGTCGTACTCGCTCATCTCGGCGTCGGGCGTGAGCTGGATCGCGTACGTCGGGCAAGCCTCCTCGCAGAAGCCGCAGAAGATGCAGCGCGAGAAGTTGATGCGGAACCACTCCGGGTAGCGCCGCCCGTGTTCGTCCTGTGTCGCCTGCAGGGCGATGCATTCGACGGGGCAGGCGGCGGCGCAGAGGTAGCAGGCCACGCAGCGCTCCTCCCCCGAGGGGTCGCGCGAGAGGATGATGCGCCCGCGGTAGCGCGGCGGCAGGTAGGGCGTCTCCTCCGGGTAGCGCACCGTCGACGCCCTCGCGAAGAGGCGGCGGAGCACCGACCACAGGGCTCTCAGGGCGCCCACCTCAGGCCCTCGCCAGCACGATCGCGCCCGTCACGAGAAGGTTGAGCAGGGCGAGCGGCAGCATCAGCTTCCAGCCGATCGCCATGAGCTGGTCGTAGCGGAAGCGGGGGAACGTCGCCCGCACCAGGATCAGGACGCTGATGACGAGGAACGTCTTGATGAGGAACCAGGCGGCGTCCGGGAGCCATGGCCCGAGCCAGCCGCCGAAGAACATCGTCACCGTGAACGCGGCGACCAGGGTCAGGGCGATGTACTCGCCGACGTAGAACATGCCGAACTTCATCCCCGAGTACTCGGTGTGGAAGCCGGCGACGAGCTCACTCTCGGCCTCGGTCAGGTCGAAGGGGATGCGGCGCAGCTCGGCGAGGGCGGCGATCACGAAGATCGCGAGGCCGCCCGCCTGCGGCACCGCGAACCAGAGACCGCGCTGGGCCTCGACGATGTCGACCAGGCCGAACGACCCGGCCTGCACGACGACGCCCATCAGGGCGATGCCCATGAAGACCTCGTAGCTCACCATCTGGGCGGCGGCGCGCAGGCTGCCGAGCACCGCGTACTTGCTGCGCGAGGACCAGCCGGCGAGCACGATGCTGTACACGGCGAGGGCTGACATGGCGAGGAAGAAGAGGACACCGATGTTGATGTCGGCCACGACCACGCCGGCGGTCACCGGGATCACCATGAAGGAGAGGAGCGCCGCGCCCACGACGATCGCCGGGGCGAGCACGAAGACGGCCCGGTCGGCGAACGGCGGCACCCAGTCCTCCTTGGTGAAGATCTTGACCATGTCGGCGACCACCTGGCCGATACCGGCCGGGCCGACGCGGTTGGGCCCGAGGCGCTCCTGCAGCAGCCCGAGGTAGCGGCGCTCGTACCAGATGAGCAGGGTGGCGACGCCGACGGCGAGCGCGAGGATCGCGAGCACGACGAGGAGGTCGGTCACGGCGTGCC
>JBAQHA010000575.1:0-3921 GCA_049288075.1 Oricola sp. | reverse complement strand
GGACGAGGTCGATCCAGACTTCAGGGACATCGCCGCGCACGGCCGCGAGCGACAGATAGGCTTGGCCGAGCGCGTCGCCGGGAGCCGGCAGACGCGGCAGGCCGGTCAGCGGCGAGGCCAGATTGATGAGCGGGCGCAAGCGGCCGAGCGGCGGGCGGTAGGCCGTCACGGCGAACGAGCGGAACGGCCTCTGGTCCCAGACCGCCGCCGCGCCGTCGATACGCCCGTCCGTCTCGTGGATCAGGAAATCGCCGGGCGCCAATCCCGCCCATGCCGCCGGGCCGGATACGGCGTCGCCGATGCGCGGCGCGAAATCGCGCGGCCGGTTCTGCCCGTCGAGGAACGCCGAGATCGCGGCCATGTCGCCTGGCCCGGCCCGACGGACGGACCGGGGAAAATCGCCGCGCCGCGCCGGCACCGTCATCGCCAGGACCATGTAGTCGAACAGGGATTCGAACAGCGGAAAACCGTCAAGGCCGGCCTCGAGGATGCGGCGCGCGGCGTCGTTTCCCTCGATGATCGACGCCAGATACCAGGGCGTTTCGGCCGGATCGTGCAGGAAGGTCCGCACCGCCTCGAACCCGGCGCGCAAAAGGTGAACGCGATTCCGGAATGCCGCGTCGATGCGCAACTGGCCGAGCCAGCCGATGTCGCGCGGCTTTCCGCCGAGAAACGACGGCAGCATCGAGCGCGTCGCCATTCCGCCGAGCCTGCCGTCCTCGAGCCTTTCGCCGATGACCGTCGCCGAGCGCGCGTCGGGGCGCAGCGGAGGATGCCGGCCGGGCTCGGTCCGGTAGGCCAGCGCGATCCAGCCTGGAATGGCGAAGGCGTTCATCAGGCCTGCGATCGCCGCGTCGTGCCGCGGCTCGGCTACCCGATAGCGGAAACCGTGCCGTTCGAAGGTCCCGGTCATGCGGCGGGCAGCAGTTCGCCGTGCCAGTGCGGATCGCCGAAAGGCAGCATGTGGCGCTTGTTGACCTCGGCGCGATGCAGGAGGTTGATGATGAAGAATGCGCGCAGCATGGTGAACTCGCCGCGGTTCCGCGCATCGAACCCGCGCCGGATCAGCGATGGCAGCGAATAGAACCGTTTGCGCGATTCCACGCAGAGCCGCGTGACCTCCTCACCGGGCAAGCCGCCGGTGTCGAAGGGCAGCGTGTTGTAGGAATAGCGCTCGTCCAGCCACCAGGCGTCATAATGCAGCCGGCCTTCTTCCTTCAGCCGCGCATAGAGCGGCGTGCCCGGAAACGGCGTAAGATGGTTGAATGCGGCGAGGAAGAACCGATTGTCCTCGGCAAACGACACCGCCTCATCGAAGGTCTGTTCGGTCTCGGTGCCGTAACCGAAGATGAAGGTGCCGTAGACGCGGACGCCATGCCGGCGCAGGTTGTCGAGCGCCTTCGCATAGCCCCCGCCCATGGTGTTGAACTTCTTGCCCATCTTGCGCAGGGTCTGCTTGTCGAGGCTCTCGAAGCCGATCAGCACGCCGCGGCAGCCGCTTGCCGCCAGCGCCGCCACAAGACCCTCGTCATGAGCCGCGTCGATGCTCATCTGCGTCACCCAGCGGATGTCGAGAGGGGCGATCGCCTCGGCCAGTTCGCGCGCCGCCGGGATGTTGCCCGCGAAATTGTCGTCGACGAAGAAGAACAGTTTGCGCTCGCCCCTGATCGCTTCCAGTTCCGCGACGATCTCGTCGACAGGCCGACGCCGGTGCGACTGGCCGAAGAACGTCTGGATCGCGCAGAACTCGCATGGGAAGCGGCATCCCCGGCCGGTCTCGACCAGCCCGAGCGGCAGATACCGCTTGCCCCGGTAGATCGATCGGTCGAAGCGCACGCCCGCGAGCGAATGGCGGTCGCGTCCCTCGTAGATGCGTTTCAGCGTGCCGTGCCGGGCATCGTCGACGACTTCGGGCCAGACGGCCTCGGCCTCGCCCATAACCGTCGCCTCGGCATAGCGCGAGACCTCGTCCGGCATCAGCGTCGCGTGGAAACCGCCCATCACCACCGGCACGCCTCGCCTGCGGTATTCGGATGCGATCTGGTAGGCGCGCTTTGCGGTGTAGGTCTCCACCGGGATAGCCACCAGATCAGTCGGCTCGTCGAATGCGATCGGCTCCATCCGGTCGTCGTAGAACCGGGTCTCGACATCCTTCGGCGTCAGCGCCGCCAGCGCGGCGACCGGCAGTGATTCCATCTGCCATGTGCGCATGTAGTTCTCGCCCGGACGCCGCCCGATCGAGGGATGGACGAAGGTTACCCTCATGCCGCGGCAGGCCTGTAACCGACCGCCCAGTCGCAGGTATAATGCGTGTCCAGGTGATATGCGTAGAAGCGGTAGCCGTAATTGGCGAGAAGCGCGATCGGCAGTTGCGTGCGCGACTTCGCCAGCCGCTTGACGATGGAACGGCGCGAATAGACCTCGCGCCACGCCGCGACATGGCCTTCCTGCAATTCCTGCACGCTCATCCGCGCCGGTTCGAACACGACGTGCTGGCCGTCGTAAAGCTCCCAGTCGCGCGACAGGATACGGCTCTCGGCCTCCAGCCGCGCATAGAGCGGCGTTCCGGGAAACGGCGTCTGAATGGCGAAGCGCGGCAGGTCGATCCCGGTCTCGATCACGAAGCGCGCAGTCCGCTCGAAGACCCCGGCATCGTCGTCGTCGTGCCCGAAAACGAAGCAGCCATAGATGCTGATTCCGAGTGCGTGCAGACTGTCGATCAGACCGGCATAAAGGTCGGGCTGGTTGAATTTCTTGCGGATCGCCCCGAGCGCCCCGGGCGAAATGCTCTCGAATCCGATCAGCACGCCGGAACAGCCGCTCTCGGCCATCAGCCGCATCAGGTCGGGATCGCGGCCGATCAGGCTCGTCACCAGGCCGAACCAGCGGATTCCAAGCGGCTTCAAGCCATTGAACAGCCGTTCCGCATAGGCCCGGTCGGAGATCAGGTTCAGGTCGATGAAGATGTTGCGCCTGTTGCCGACGCGGCGGATGTCCTCGACGACATGCTCCACTGGCTTCTGGAACTGCTTGCGCCCCCAAGCCGCGGGCGAGACGCAGAATTCGCAGGCATGCGCGCAGGCGCGCGTCGCCTCGAACACCGCCTGCGTGATGTAATGCCGCCTATTCAGGAGGTCGCGCCGGGGAAAGACGGGAGCGTCGAGGTTGAAATCCGCCCCCTGCTCGTATCGCGCCTTCATGTCGCCGCTGGCGAAGTCTCGCAGCAGTTGCGGCCAGGATCGCTCAGCATAGCCGGTGCAGATGGCGTCGGCATGGGCGGCGGCCTCCTGCGGCATGAGCGTCACATGCGGCCCGCCGAGAACGACGGGAATGCCTTCCTTGCGGAAGCGGCGCGCCAGTTCGTAGGCGTGCGGCGCAGTGCCGGTGATGACCGTCATGCCGACAAGGTCCGCGTCGAGCAAGTCGGGTATCTCCTCGATACCCTCGTCGATCAGCCGGAACTCGATCTGCATGTCGGCCGGCGCCAGCGCCGCCAGCGTCGTCAACGTCAGCGGCTGGTAGCGGAGAGACTTCTTGAATATCCCGCCGCTGTGTCGGTAAAGCGGACCCTTGGGTGATATCAGTACGACGCGCATTCTGTCCGGTCCCGGCCATCGGTCTCGCCGAAGGCTACATTTTCTTGTCCGCGGTTGGAAATCCGCAGTTCCTGCAATTCGGTTCCTGTCCCGCGAATATACGCAGAGTATTTCAAGGCTGCGACTGTGGCCAGATTGCATGGACCTCTGCGATATCTCCGAACAGGACGGGCATCTTCACATCTCCGAGCCGGTCTCCCTGTGCCATCCGCCACACCGTGTAAGCCTGCACCGGTTGCTCAAGCGCAACAGCGCGAACCGGCCCAAGCTGGCCGATCCGGCGCGCGTCCTCGTAGAGCGGGTTTCGCATCAAGGCCCTGTCGAC
>JBAQHA010000574.1:0-4392 GCA_049288075.1 Oricola sp. | reverse complement strand
CTCGACAGGGCGGACCGGGAGAAACGGCTCGGCGAACTGATGGACGCGGTCAATCTGGCGCCGGAATTCCTCGATCGCTATCCGCACGAATTCTCCGGCGGTCAGGCGCAGCGTATCGGCATCGCCCGCGCGCTCGCGGCGGACCCGAAGCTGGTCGTGCTCGATGAGCCGGTTTCGGCGCTCGACGTCTCGGTGCAGGCGCAAGTGCTCAATATCCTCGACGGGCTGAAGGACCGTTTCGGCCTGACCTATGTCTTCATCAGCCACGATCTTTCCGTGGTGGAGAGCGTCAGCGACCGTGTCGCCGTGATGTATTTCGGACGGATCGTCGAGGTCGGGCCGGCGCGCTCCGTCTTCCGCTCGCCGCGACACCCATACACGCATCTGCTGCTGAAATCCGCGCCGGCGCCGGGCCGCCGTTCGCTCGTTTCGGAAGACGCCGACACCGAACTGCCCGATCCCTACAATCCGCCGCCGGGATGCGCCTTTTATGCCCGTTGCCCGCGCGGCACCGATATGTGTAATGCGGAGGTTCCGCAGCTCGAATCGGTCTCCGGCGAGGAGGGGCATCGGGCGGCGTGTTTTCACCCGCATGAGGGGCGATAGGGCAGGATGGGGGATGTGTCAGACAGACCGGTGGCGAACCCCGTCGTGCCGCAGGGCGTCAAACGGCGCAAGCGGCCGGACATCATCGCCGACGCCATCCGCGACCGGATCATGCAGTCGGGCCTCGCGCCGGGCGATCGCGTTCCGGCCGGCTGGCTCGATGCGGATATGCTGAAGGTTTCGCGCGGCACGCTGCGCGAAGCGCTCAAGGTTCTTGAATTCGAGGGACTGATCGCCAGCAAGACTGGCCCCGGCGGCGGCGCATTCGTTGCCGCGATCGCGCCCGAGAACGCTCTTCGCATGCTCGACAACCTGTTCCTGTTCGAGCCGCCATCGATCGCCGACATTTATGCCATTCGCAAGCTGATCGAGCCGGAACTGGCCGCCTCGGCAGCGACCGGTTCGCTGTCGCTCGAGGCCTTCGCGGCGCTGCAAGCGACGATCCGGCTCTACGAGGACGAGCCGGCTTCGGGCGAGGAGGAATACCGTCAACGCATGGCCGAGCTCGACTTCCATGCCGAACTCGCCCGCAACTGCCCGAACCGGCTGCTCGGTTTCGTCGCGGTTTTCCTCCTCAGCCTTTTGCGCGACATGACGGTCTGTCGCGAAATCTACCGCGAGCCCAACCCGGGACTGCGCGAGACCGGGCTCAACTACCAGGTCCTGCTGCTGCGCGCGATCAAGGCGGGCGATGCCGTGCGGGCGCGGGCGATCATGCTCGACCACATGATCGAGGCCGAGAAATACATGCTGGAACGGGCGGCCGTACGCGAGCGGCCGCGACAGGCGCGATGAGCGGGCATGCCAGGACGCCGTGGCGCACGGCTGACGGGACGAGAGACTGTTTTCAAGAAAATCCAAAGCCGCCCGCATCGCGCGGGCGGCTCATTTTTGGGCGCCCGATGATCACATCGTCGGCATGATCACCTTGTCGATGACATGGATAACGCCGTTGTCGGCGGCGATATCGGCGGTTACGACCTTCGCGTCGTTGGCCATGACGCCGTTGTCGAGATCGATCTTGATCTCGCCGCCCTGGACGGTCTTGGCCATCATGTCATCGGAGAGATCGGTCGACATCACCTTTCCCGGCACGACGTGATAGGTGAGGATGGCGACGAGCTTGTCCTTGTTCTCGGGCTTCAGGAGATCGTCCACGGTGCCTGCCGGCAGAGCGGCGAAGGCCTCGTCGGTCGGCGCGAACACGGTAAACGGACCCTCGCCCTTCAGCGTGTCGACCAGCCCCGCGGCTTGAACCGCGGCGACGAGCGTCTTGAAATTCCCCGCGCCGACGGCGGTGTCGACGATATCGGCGGCCTTCGCCGGAACGGCAAGGACGGCGGCGACGATTGCGGCGATTGCGAACCTGGTAACCTTCATATCGAACTCCTTAGTTGTGGTGGTCCTCTCATGGAACCGACATGCCGACTACGTCCGGCGGGGCGGGAGAGATCAGCGCCGATCGCGCCACGTCGATCACAATAATTTCAATTCGAATTGAGCGTTCGCAGTGATCCGGCCCGCGTAACCGGCTATGAAAGCGATTGCGTCAGGAGCCGGGCGCCATGGAACCCGGCCAGAGCCGAGGCTGCTGTCAGAAACGTGCCCCAGGCCATGTCCACGGCCACGACGGCAAACGGCCAATTCTTCAGTGTCGCGTAATTCGTCATGTCGTAGGTCGCATAGGCGACCAGGCCGAAAAGCGCTCCGAGCAGGAGGGCCATTCTGGCGGAATCCGCCCGCAGGGCGGGAATCACCGCAAAGGCGACGATCCCGACCACGTAGAGGAGATAGAAGGCGGCGGCCACGCCGAGACGAGGCTGATCGAGCATCAGCGATCCGATCCGGCCCGCATAGAAATCGCGCGCGACGCGCGACAGCCAGACGAAATCGACGAGGAGAAACGCGACCAGGGTCACGCAATAGGCGATGGCGTAGTGCAACATGTTCCGGTTCCCGTTTTGCTCCAATACGCCGCCGGGCGCGCCGCAGATCACTCGATGAGACCAGGAGTGATCCGTCCGGCCTGTCGCCACGTAAACGATCTGCAACCAAACAGCGGGCCATACATGACCAGAATGAAGATCGCCGTCGTCGGATCGGGCATCGCCGGGCTGTCCGCCGCCTGGCTTCTCTCCAGGACACACCAGGTGACGCTCTATGAAGCTGCCGACCGGCTCGGCGGACATGCCAACACGGTCGACGTCGAGACGCCCGAGGGGCGGATATCCGTCGATACCGGTTTCATCGTCTATAACCAGCGCAACTATCCGAATCTGGCGGCACTGTTCGACCATCTCGACGTTGCCACCAACGAAACCGAGATGAGCTTTGCCTTCTCGCTGGGAAGCGGCGCCTACGAATATTCCGGGTCCGGCTTTTCCGGCTTCTTCGGCCAATGGCGTAACACGGTATCGCCAGGCCACTGGCGGCTGCTGCGCGAACTGTCGCGCTTCTTCTCGACGGCCAGATCGCGCATCGAGTCCTTCCCGGCCGATCTTGCGCTTGGCGAATTCCTTTTGGCGGAAGGTTATGGCGGCCGGTTCGTCAGCGACCACATCGTGCCGATGGGCGCGGCGATCTGGTCGACGGAGGCGAACCAGATGCTGCGGTTTCCGGCGCGCAGCTTCATCGATTTCTATGCAAATCACGGCATGCTGCAGATCAATGGCCGTCCGGTCTGGCGCACGGTAACCGGCGGCAGCCGCAACTACGTGCAGAAGCTCATCGCCGACAGCGAGATCGAGATCGTCACGGGCAGCCCGGTCGAGCGGCTGGTACGCCATGCGACCTATATACATGTCACCGACGCGCGCGGCGTCTCGCGGCCGTTCGATCACGTGGTGGTGGCCGCGCAGGCCGATCAGGCGCTCGCGATGCTTGACCAGCCCGACGAGGCCGAGGCGAGGCTCCTGTCGAAGTTCCGCTATCAATTCAACCGGGCGGTGCTGCACCGCGACCCGCGCTGGATGCCGCGGCGCAAGGGCCTGTGGTCGAGCTGGAACTACCTGAAGCCGCGCGGGCCAGACGAGGGCCTTTGCGTGACCTACTGGATGAACCGGTTGCAGAAGCTCGAGACGAAGTCCAACCTGTTCGTAACGCTCAATCCGACGGCGCCGATTCATGCCAAGACGGTGGACGCGGAGATCGAATATCGCCATCCGGTCTTCGACGCGGCGACGATGGAGGCGCAGCGCGATCTCTGGTCGATCCAGGGCGTGCGCAGGACATGGTTCTGCGGCAGCTATTTCGGCTATGGCTTTCATGAGGACGGGATCCAGAGCGGCCTGGCTGTGGCCGAGCAGCTCGGCGGCATCCGCCGGCCGTGGGAGGTCGAGAACGAATCCGGCAGGCTTGCATTGCCCCTGCCGCGCAGACTGGCAGCGGCCGAATGAGCGGGCCGGGCGAAGGACTCTATATCGGCGACGTGGTCCACACGCGCGTGCGGCCGCTGCACCACAAGCTGAAATATTGCGTCTTTGCCGTCCTGTTCGATTGCGACGCGCTCGATACGCTCGACCGGCGGTTGCGGCTGTTCTCCCGCAACCGGTTCAACCTGTTCAGCCTGTACGACCGCGATCATGGCGACGCGACCGCGATCCGCGCCTATCTCGATGGCGTGGCTTCGGGAATGGGCATGGGCGGGACCGTAAAGCGCTTCATGATGCTGTGCTATCCGCGCATCCTCGGTTACGCCTTCAATCCGATAACGGTCTATTACGGCCTCGACGCCGGGGATCGCGTGTGCCTGACCGTCTATGAGGTCAACAACACATTCGGCGAGCG
>JBAQHA010000573.1:0-4041 GCA_049288075.1 Oricola sp. | reverse complement strand
CGCCATCGACCGCGATGAACAGCGCCGTCTTGCCTTCGGCGCGCAAAGTGTCGGCCTTTGCGTCGGCCTGCGCTGTGTCCAGTCCCATCTCCCGCATCATCGTCGCATTGCCGAGCGCCACCGCGCGTCCGCCGACTTTGCCGCGCACGCCCTTGCCGGTGACGGCATCGAAGTCCGCAGACTCCTGACGCGGGACACGCTGTTCCTCGGCGCCCTCGACGATCGCTTCGGCCAGCGGGTGTTCCGAACCGCGTTCGAGTGCGGCCGCCAGCGACAGAAGGTCCGTTTCCGTCACATCGCCAAGCGCCAAGGTATCCGTCAGCTTCGGCTTGCCCATGGTCAGGGTGCCGGTCTTGTCCACGATCAGCGTGTCGACCCCCGCCATGCGTTCCAGCGCCTCGGCGTCCTTGATCAGCACTCCGGCCTGTGCGCCGCGCCCCGCCGCCGTGGTAATTGAGATCGGTGTCGCCAACCCAAGCGCGCAGGGACAGGCGATGATCAGCACCGACACCGCCGAGGCGATGGCAAAGACCAGCGCGGGTTCCGGGCCTAAGATCAGCCAGACGACGAAGGCGACAATGGCGATGGCCACCACCGTCGGCACGAACACCGCCGAGACCCGGTCCGCCAATCCCTGGATCGGGGCACGCGACCGACGCGCGTTCGACACCATCGCCACGATCTGCGCCAGCACCGTATCGGATCCGACCTTTCCCGCCTCCATCACTAGAGAGCCGTTCTTGTTGATCGTGGCCCCGGTCACCGCATCGCCCGGACCCTTCTCGACGGGCATCGACTCGCCGGTCAGCATGCTTTCGTCGAGGGACGACCGTCCCTCGATCACCGTCCCGTCGACCGGGACCGCATCGCCGGGGCGCACGCGCAGCCGGTCGCCCTCCATGATGTTTTCCAGCGGTGCGTCGTATTCGGTGCCATCGGGCAGAATGCGCCGCGCGGTCTTGGGCGCGAGGTCGAGTAGTGCCCGGATCGCGTCCCCGGTGCGCTCGCGCGCACGCAGTTCGAGAACCTGGCCGACGAAGACCAGCGCCACGATCACCACGGCCGCCTCGTAGTAAGTGCCGACGCCGTGGCCCATCCGGTAGACTTCTGGAAAGAGGCCCGGCAGAAAAGTCGCCACGATCGAATAGAGGTATGCGGCCGCCACGCCGAGGCTGATCAGCGTCCACATGTTGGGCGACCGGTTCACCAGAGAATCCCGGCCGCGCCGGAAGAATGGCAGGGCCGCCCAGAGCACGATTGGCGTCGCCAGCACAAATTCGAGATAGCTTGCGACCTGATGCCCGATCCAGTCGCGCACCGGCAGGCCGACCAATTCGCCCATCGTCAGAATGATGAGCGGGACCGCCGCCCCCGCGGAGATCCACATCCGGCGCGTGAAGTCGGTCAATTCCTCGCTCGGCTCGTCCGAGGGCAGCATCGGCTCCAGCGCCATGCCGCAGATCGGGCAGGCCCCGGGCGCATCACGGACGATCTCCGGGTGCATCGGGCAGGTGTACTGGACGTTGGCCGGGGCAGCCTTCTTCTGCCCGGCGGCGCGACCCGAGGCGTAGAACGAGGGATCCGCCTTGAACTTCGTCTGGCATTTCTCCGAGCAGAAATGGAAGGTCTCGCCCTGGAACTCCGCTTGACGTCCGTCGGGCTTGACCGCGACCGTCATCCCGCAGACCGGGTCCTTCGCCGTTTCGGCGCCTTCCGGAATGGCGGGCGCCGCGTGATGATGATCGTGGTCCATGTTGAACGAACCTTTCTGGTTTTGTCGCAGCTTCAGAGTGGGTGCATCCCCAATCAATTCTTCGGACGTCGATCCCGCCGCATCGCCACCCAGAGGAGCGGCAACCCCGTTACAAGCCCGAGGCCGAGCACCGCCCATGTCGCCCGGCCAAGGTCTCCGCTGACCGCCTCGCCGCCGAAATGGGCGAGCAGGAAGCTCGCCGGAACGATGCCGGCCAGCGTGGCCAGTGCGAAACGCCAGGCGTGCAGTCGGCTGAGCCCCGCCGCGTAGCTGATCATGTCGAAGGACACGAAGGGCATCAGGCGGCTGGCGAAGACTGTCGCCGTCAACGCGGTCTGCGAGCCGAGCAGCCCGGCATCCACCCGATCGCCGAACACCCGCCGCAAGACATCATGCCCCAGAACCCGCGCCAAGCCGAACGCGATCAGCGCCCCAAGCTCGGCGCCGGCCACGACTTGTACCGTCCCCCAGAGATGTCCGTAGGCCGCCCCGGCGGCCAGCGCGATCGGCGCGCTCGGGATCGGGCTCGCCACGACCGCGACGGTCATGAGCGTGACGATAAGAACCGGCCCCCACAGGCCTGCGCGCGCGACCAGCACCTCGAGGCGCTCACTGTTCAGCAGGTTGCTCGCCTCGGTGAATACCGACTGCGCGAACAGCCAGACGCCGAGCAGCGCAATCCCGAGGACCACCAGACCTGCGAGAATGCCGACGCGCAGGCTCATCTCAGATCGCCTGATGCGCCATCTTCGGGTTGCAGGCGCCCAGAATGCGGTAGGCCGGCATCTCGACATCGAGCTTCTTCTTCATCGTCGCCTTGACGTCGATCTCGGTCAGAACGCCAAAGCCGTGGTCCGCATGTGCTTTGCGGGTCCGGGCGTCGACGGCATCGATTTCCGCACCGGAGAAATTTCGATTGATCGTATAGGTCATTTCCAAGTCCTTTCGGCTATTTCCGAAGATATTTGACCAAGGCGGCTACCGCCAAAACCAGAAGGACAAGGATCAGGATCCAGACGATCCAGCCTACGCCCATTCCAAACCCCATTCCGTTCCAGTTCATCATCTTCGTCTCCTTCTTGTCTGTTGCATGATGCGCCTTTCGACCTGCCGTTGCGACAACCTGCGGCAGGTCAGCACGGTACGACAGGGGCGCGCCCTGAGACGGGGCGCCTCCGTGGGCGCCCCTGTGAGGCCTCAGGCCGAAGCCGTGACCACGAACTCGGTCATCATGCCGGTCGCAAGGTGCGGCATGTGATGGCAATGCAGCATCCACCGAGCAGCCGCGCCCGCGTCGAGCACGACGGTGACCATCGACATCGGCGGCACGTAGACCGTATCGCGCAGCGTACCGGCGACGCGGCGACCGTTCAGGCCGACCACCTGGAACACATGCCCATGCAGATGCATCGGATGGCCCATCATCGACATGTTGTGGAACGAGAGTTCCACGCGCTCGCCTGTCCGTGCCACCACCGGCCGATGGGTTCCCCAGGTCGCGCCGTCGATGGTCCAGACATAGGGCTGCATCGAGCCGCCCAGCATCAGCATCTGACTGCGGTCGACGGGCCGATCCGGCAGGGCGTTCAGCGCGATCAGCCGGGACTCCTGCGCGAGATCGGTGTCGAATGCGGGCGCTTCGGTCTCCGCGATGGCGTCAATGCGCCGGACTTCGGCGCCTTGCGTGGCGAGGATCAGGCCGGTGCGTTCGCGTGCGCCTTCCCGCAACGCGAAGACAGGCCAGGCGCCGCCCTCGTTTGGAAGGTCGATTTCGAGATCCAGGCGCTGACCCATCGCCAGTCCGAACCGCGTGCCTGAAACCGGTTGCACGCCGTGCCCGTCCACCGCGACCAGCCGGGACTGTGCCGCCCCGGTGTCGATCCAGAACACCGTCGCGGCAGAGGCGTTGATCACCCGCAGCCGGATGCGCCCGCCACGCTCGACCTGCACCACCTCGGGGTCCGAGAGCGTCCGGTCATTGGCGAGATAGGCGTCCCAGTTGTAATCGTTCAGGTCCATGGCCATGCCGCCCATGCCCATCATGCCACCCATTGGCATGTTGCCCATCCCGCCGTGATTCATGCCTGGCATGTTGCCCATGCCCGGCGCTGCGGTTGCGCCGCCATGGTCCGCGCCACCGGCGATCTCCTCCAGAACCTCCTCGGGAGCCTTGAACGAGAAGTCGTGCAGGAACAGCGTGACCTCCTGCCGGTCGGCGCTCAACTCTTCGGCTGACCGCACGATCAGCGGCGCCGCGAGAAGGCGCATCTCATGGGTCGGAACATGGG
>JBAQHA010000572.1:0-3010 GCA_049288075.1 Oricola sp. | reverse complement strand
TGCGCCCCGTCGTCAGCGTCTATCTCGATGACGCCGAGTATCGCTCCCTCGCGGTCCTTCCGGGCAACCCGCTCGCCAAACGCCGCTACCGTCCCGATATCGATGACATCCGCATCGCGGTCGACGTTTTCGAAGGCCCACTCGCCGGACTCGTGCTTGCCGAGATCGAGGCGACCCCGGGCGACTGTCTCCGCATATCGGTCCTGCCGGCATGGGTGGTGCGCGAAGTAACGGCCGATCGCTTTTTCGACGGCGGCAACCTCGCCCGCCTGACTGCGGCGGAACTGGCCGAGCGGCTCACTTCCGGATCGTAAACGCGGCCCCCGCCGCCGCCTCCGATTGCCAACGGGAATTCTGACGCTTACGAATACGTCAAAATGAATTTCGCGCGCAGGCCGATGCCGGCGCATCGATGACCGGCTGGCTGGGATGACCGACGAAAAACCGAAGACGCGCCGCTGGCGGATCAGGACCGTGCTGTATCTATTCCTTCTCCTCGTTATTGCCGGCGGTCTCGCCTGGCTGTTCGGTCCGCGCGAACCGGTCGATCTCACCGTGCGCTTCGACCCCGCCGTGATCGGCGACGATATCGACGCCTACCTGGCGGCAAACGAGGCGAAGATCGCCGACATGCGGCCCGATTCGGACAAGCAGATCGTCTGGGCCTATCCCGCGTCGCACGCCAAGACGCCCTTCGCATTGGTGGACCTTCACGGTTTTTCCGCCGCGCGCCAGGAGATCCGCCCGGTCCCCGACATGGTGGCCGCCGACCTGGGCGCCAATCTTTTCTTCACCCGCCTGAAGGGCCACGGACGCACCGGCGATGCCATGACCGAGGCCACCGTCAACGACTGGATCCAGGATGCCGCCGAAGCCGTCGCGATCGGCGAACGTATCGGCGAGAAGGTCGTCATCGTCGGCGTCTCGACCGGCGCCACGCTTGGCGTGCTCGCGGCCACCCTTCCCGAAATGAAGGATCGCGTCGCCGGGATCGTTCTGATCTCGCCCAATTTCCGTATCAATGCGGCCACCGCGCCGATCCTGACATTTCCTTTCGCGCGCACCATCGTGCCGCTCGTGGCGGGCGGGCAGCGCTCCTTCGAGCCGCACAATGAGGCGCATGCCCGGAACTGGACCTGGAGCTATCCGACCGTGGCGCTGTTGCCGATGGCGGCAATGGTCAAGCGTACCGCCTCGCTGCCCTTCGAGGACATCGGGATCCCCGCGCTGTTCATCTATCATCCCGACGATTCCGTCGTCGACGAATCCGTCGCCGCAGAGGTCGCCGGGCGCTGGGGCGGGCCGGTAACGACACGCGTGCTGACGAAAACCGGCGATCCGTCCAACCACGTCGTCGCCGGCGACATCATCTCGCCGGAGACCAACGCCCAGGTTGCCGGCGCGATCGCCGAATTCGTCAGGGGGCTCTGAAAAAAACGTCTCTGCGCCCTTGGTTTGAGCGCTGCGCGGTTGATTGTTGCAGCGCAATCCTCACAATGACAGACGGTTAGTCGCAAAGCGGGACATCATGCAGGCCCACGACCGTTTCCGGAACCTCGTCTACGGCATGGCGCTGGCGATCATGATCGGCTGGATCCTGTATATCGGCCAGAACGTCTTCGTCCCCGTCATCGCCAGCGTCATCCTCACCTACATCGTCGTCGCGCTTGCCCGCCGGATGCAGCAACTGCCGGTCGTCGGCAAATTGCTGCCCGGCCCGCTCCGCTTCGTGATTTCGCTGCTGGTGATCGCCTTCATCATCACCGCCTTCGTGTTCCTGATCATCGCCAACATCAACCAGGTCATCGCGCTCGTGCCGCAATACCAGGTGTCGCTGCTGCGGATCATCCAGGGGCTGGCGGTGCAGTTCGGTCTCGAAACCGAGCCGACCTGGGCGACCATCCGCCGCGACATCTTCGGCGAAATACGGCTGCAATCGCTGATCGGCTCCACCGTCACCTCGATCTCGGTGCTGGTCGGATCGGTCTTCGTCATCACCGTCTATACGGGCTTCGCGCTGGGCGAGCGCCGGCTGTTCGCGCGCAAGCTCAGCCGCATGGCGACCAAACCCGCCGACAGTGCCCTGATCAGCCAGATCGTCGACACGATCAACGACCGCATCGGCGACTATCTTGCCGCCAAGACCTTCATCAACCTCGTCCTCGGCCTGTTGAGCTACCTCGTCATGATCCTAATCGGGCTCGACTTCGCGGCCTTCTGGGGCGTGTTGATCGCGCTGTTGAACTACATCCCCTATATCGGCTCGATGGCCGGCGTGATTTTCCCGACCGCAATCGCCATCGTGCAGTTCGAGGGCGACTGGTCGATGATCGCCACCTGTTTTCTCGGCCTGACCTTCTGCCAGATTTTCGTCGGCAGTTTCCTGGAGC
Organism: Oricola sp.; assembly: GCA_049288075.1. GTDB lineage: Bacteria > Pseudomonadota > Alphaproteobacteria > Rhizobiales > Rhizobiaceae > Oricola. Next base: position 620 of record JBAQHA010000572.1, on the reverse strand, counting down.
CGAGCCTGATGGGCCGGTCGCTCAACCTCAGCCCCTTCGTCATCCTCGTTTCGGTGACGGCCTGGGGATCGATCTGGGGCATATCGGGCGCGCTGCTCGCGGTGCCGATCACCGCGATCCTCGTCATCATCTTTTCCGAGTTCGAGGGCACCCGCCCGCTGGCGGTCCTGCTATCGCGCTCCGGCAAGATACCGCCGCAGCGCCACCATGCGCCGGGCGAAGCCGCTTCCGCCGATCCGGACTTCGCCCATCGCGACCTGACGGACGATGATGACGACTGAGCGGAGCGCGCCGTGCGGTTAAACCAGCAGCCCGGCCATCAGCTCGTTTTCGGAAATGTCCTGCCAGGCAAGCCCGCTATCGTTCATGCGCGCCATCAGCCCGGCGAAATTGGCCGGGTTCTTCGTTTCGATCCCAATCAGCACCGAGCCGAAATTGCGTGCCGACTTCTTCAGGTACTCGAACCGCGTGATGTCGTCTTCCGGTCCGAGCATGTTGAGGAAATCCTTCAGCGCGCCCGGCCGCTGCGGCATGCGCAGCACGAAATACTTCTTCAGCCCGTCGGAGCGCAGCGCCCGCTCCTTCACCTCGGCCAGCCTTTCGAAATCGAAATTGCCGCC
>JBAQHA010000571.1:0-3053 GCA_049288075.1 Oricola sp. | reverse complement strand
GCGCAGGGCGGAGCCGGCCATAGCGCATCCACCTTCTCCCGCGAGGGGCAAAGAACCCGCGGCGCCAATGACGCGCGCCCACTCTCCCCCATTGCGGCGGGGTCCGAAGGACGGGGAGCGGCGCGTGACGCGAGCCCGTCGCAGCAAAGCGGCGACAAAGGGGGGCTCGACGGCGGACAGCCCCCTCTCCGGTCCTTCGGACCACCTCTGCCCCGCAAGGCGGCGAGGAAGGGTGTCCGTATTTCTCCTCTCCGCGACAAAATCACCCTTTGAAAGTCACAAAATCGCAGCGATTTAGGAGCATAGGCTGAGAAACAGATTCCGCTTGCCCCGATCCACTTGCCCCCGATCCACTTGCCCGACCAAACGAGGCGACCGTGACCACTTCCTCCCCCGCAGAAAACGCCGCCATCGCCACCGGCACCGCGCTCGCCACCCTTCCCGTCACCCTGCCCGCGACCTTCGCCCCTGCCCTCGCGCGCATGATGACGCAGGAAAATGCGCCGGAACGCGGCCGCTACGACACTCTCGACCGGGCCTTGCGCGCCTCGATGGCGCGGCTGACGGCCGGCGTGTCGATTCATTCGGCCGGCACGGCCTGGGCCGACTGGTGGACGCATCTGTCGCGCGCGCCGGGCCGGCAGGCGGAGCTCTATGAAAAGGCCGTTCGCAGCGCCTGGAAGCTTGTCTTCGACGCGATGGGCCAATCGAGCCCGCTCGGAACCGACGCCGGCTTCCACGAGGATGCCGACGACCGCCGTTTCGGCCATCCGGCATGGGATCACCTGCCCTTCCGCGCCTGGAAGCAATCCTTCCTGGCGGTCGAGGACTGGTGGACGGAAGCCACGACCGAGGTACGCGGCATGCGCCACGCCGATGCCGACCGCGTCGCCTTCATGGCGCGCCAGATGCTCGACATGGCCTCGCCCTCCAATTCGCCGCTGCTCAATCCGGAAATCATCGAAGGGACCATCAGGAACGGCGGCGTGAACCTCGTCGAGGGAGCGCAGAACTTCGCGGCCGACGTCGCGCGCCAGCTCGCCAATGCGCCGGCGCCGGAGTCGCCGGATTACCGCGTCGGCGAGAACATCGCCTGCACGCCCGGTTCGGTCGTCTATCGCAACGAGGTGATGGAACTGATCCAGTACGCGCCGCAGACCGGGAAAGTCCGCGCCGAGCCGGTCCTGATCGTGCCGGCCTGGATCATGAAATACTACATCCTCGATCTGTCGCCGGACAATTCGCTGATCAGCTATCTCGTCGGCCAGGGCTTCACCGTGTTCGCGATCTCCTGGCGCAATCCGGGGCCGGAACAGCGCGACCTCTCGCTCGACGACTACCGCCGCCTCGGCGTGATGGCGGCGCTCGATACGATCGGCCATGTCGTTCCGGGCGAACGGATCCACGCCTGCGGCTATTGCCTCGGCGGCACGATCCTGTCGATCGCGGCCGCGACCATGGCGCGCGACGGCGACGCCCGCCTCGCCTCGATTTCACTGCTTGCCGCGCAGACGGATTTTACCGAGGCAGGCGAACTGATGCTGTTCCTCGACGAGAGCGAGATCGCATACCTGGAAGACATGATGTGGGACCAGGGCTATCTCGACCAGAAGCAGATGGACGGGGCCTTCCGGGCGCTGCGCGCCCGCGACCTGATCTGGTCGCGCGCGATCCGGCGCTATTTCCTCGGCGAGGAAGAGGAGCAGTTCGACATCTCGGTGTGGAACGCCGATTCCACCCGCATGCCCTACCGGATGCATTCGGACTATCTGCGCGGCCTGTTCCTGGAAAACCGGCTGACGGCCGGGCGGTTCGCCGTCGAGGGCCGGGTTATCGCCCTGTCGGACATCGACGCGCCGATCTTCGTCGTCGGCACCGAGAAGGATCACATCGCGCCGTGGCGGTCGGTCTACAAGACGGCGCTGTTCACCGATTCCGAACTGACCTTCGTGCTCACCAGCGGCGGCCACAATGGCGGCATCGTCTCTGAGCCCGGCCATCGCGGCCGGCATTACCGGATCGGCTTGCGCGAACGCGACGGCAAATACACCGATCCAATGAGCTGGCGAGAGGGCCACGCGCCGAGGGACGGCTCATGGTGGATTGAATGGTCGCAATGGCTTGCCGCCCGCAGTTCGGCCGAACTGCGCGACCCGCCGGCGGCCGGCGCGCCGAAAGACGGCCTGCCGCCGCTTTGCGCGGCGCCCGGGACCTACGTTTTCCAGAAATAAGGCGCAGGGCGCTTCCCGCCCTCGCCCGCCTCAGAACGGCAATGGTCGATCCACCGGAATAGGACCGGTGACCGGCAGGACCACCCTTGTGGGCGCGGCGGGCTCCTCGGCCGGCGCCTCCTGCCCGGTTGCCTGCACTTCCGGCTCGTCCGGCTGTTCCGGTTCCGGAGCCGCCGCCTGCGGCGCGAGCCGTTCGGCGGCCGGAGTGGCCGGTTCCGGCCTCGGCGCGGACTCGGGTTCCGGCAGAACGGGCACGCCCCAGTCATCGAGTGCGGCGGCGAAGGCCTGCGCGCCGGTCTTGCCCGCGACGAGGCGCAGCGTCGCGCGCTGGCCATTCGTGTAGACGACCGGGATCTCGATCAGGTCCGGATGGGAGAGCAACTGGATATTGCGCGGCGAGGCCGCCGGGGCGTCCGACAGCGCGAACAGGAAGATGCCTTCGGCGATATCGACAGTCGAGCCGATGAGCGGCTCGCTCGCGCCGCGCGCCGCCTGCAGGAAATTGATCCCTTCCACCGACTTGATCGCGCCGCCCTCGAAGCCGTCGGCGACCGCAAAGACGATCTCTGCGATATGCGTCGCCGGCAGCGACCGGTCGAGGTTGCGGCGCAGCGTGATCGTCGCCATCAGCCCGTCGCGCGGGACGGAAAGATCGGCGCGGATCGCCATGTCGGCGGCGCCTCCCGTGGCGGGCTCCACCTCTATGGCCGACCAGACGACATTGCCCGGCGCGGCGGGCTTGCGGTCAGCGCCCGAGGTCTGGAACAGGAACGCCTTCTCGCCCTTGGCCGGGAGAGCGGCGGGCGCGGGCTGGGCTTGCGG
>JBAQHA010000570.1:0-3524 GCA_049288075.1 Oricola sp. | reverse complement strand
GTCGCTGATCACCACCGAATTTTCGAGCGAGGAACCCAGCGCGTGACCGGAGGCCCACAGCCGCTCCACGTCCTTCATGAATCCGAAGGTGCGCGCATTGGCCAGCTCCTGACGGAACACGTCCTCGTCAATATCCGACTTGAATTCCTGACGTCCGATCAACGGGCTGTCGAAATCGATCACGACTTCGAAGCGGGTCCCCTGGTAGGGGCGAAACTCCGCCCACGAGCCGCCGATTTCGACGCGGACGGTCTTCTTGACGCGCACGTAACGGCGCTTGACGGCGTGGTGGGTGATGCCGGCCTCGTCGATCGCATCGATGAAAACGCGGCTCGAACCGTCCATGACGGGAACCTCGTTGCCGTCGATCTCGACGATCACGTTGTCGAGTCCGGTCGCCCAGAAGGCGGCCATCAGATGTTCAACGGTGGCGACGTGAACCCCGGCCGGATCGCCGAGCATGGTGCAGAGATCGGTCGCGCCGACCTGCCCCGCAACGGCCGGAATGTCGACCGTCGTGCCATCATCAAAAATTCGCCTGAATTTGACCCCAGTGTTGGGCGCTGCCGGGAGGAGGGAGATAGAAACCTGTTCGCCGCTGTGAACAGCTACGCCCGAAAGTGCCGCTTTTTCGCAAAGCGTTGCCTGATATCCTAACAATTTTGTCCCCATCGGCCTTCCCACTTACGCCACGACCTGAAGGCGCGACCTGGTTGGCTAGTATCCGCAAACCGCCCCGATCCGTGGACCGGGACAGCACTCCCCTCAAGGGGGACATTATCCGCGACTCTGCGTTTCGGCCAAATCACGCTTTTTTACCAATTGTTACCAGACTTACCGACCGGTAACGTTTGGAAAGATCACGAAAATTCAATAGGTTAATAAACAATAAAAGGCCGCATCACGCGGCCTTTTATTTCAACCTGTTACAATTCGCCAGCCTCAATTCGCCTGGCGGCGAAGGAAGGCCGGGATTTCCAGTTGGTCTTCCTCGGCCGAATGCGTGCCCTGCGACGGAGCGCGTCCGTGATCGTCCAACTGGCCCTTGCGCGGAGCGTAAAGCTGGGCGTCCTGGGACAGCGGACGGCGCGGTTCGGCCGGACGCTGCTCGATCGCCGGCTCGGCCGGACGCATCCTTTGCGTGGCCGCAGGCTTGTCCTCGCGGCTAAGGCCGTGGGTCAGCCTCTTGAGCAGGCCGAGCGGACCGCGCTCGTCATCCTCTTCGGCGTGAGTACGCACATTGTGCGACTCGACTTCCGCCTGCACCATCGGCGGGAAATCCTCGACGCGCGGCATCCGCGGTGCTTCCGTCTGGGCCCGCACCGGCGGCTGGGCGGCAGCCGCGATCGGGCCAGTGGCCGGCGTGGAACGCATAGGCTGCTGAGCCGGCGTGAAAAGGCGGCTCTGCGGGCGGAAATCGGCGGCCTGCGCGGCCGGCTGGGCAACAGCCTTCTCCTCGAACGCAGCCATGTCGCGCTCGGTTTCGCGGATCACTTCGCTGACGATGTCTTCCGCCGATTCGGCCTTGGCGGCAGGAGCTGTCATTACGGGCGCAGCGGCAGCCACCTGCGCGGGCGCCGGGCGCTGAATGACGGGCGCGGCGGGACGCGGCTGGGCGCGCAGTTCGGTTTCGGCCCGTGCCGCCACACTGGCGGCCGCCTCGATACCGGTCGCCACGACCGACACGCGGATGATGCCTTCCAGCGACTCGTCGAATGTCGCGCCGAGAATGATATTGGCGTCCTGGTCGACTTCCTCGCGGATGCGGGTGGCCGCCTCGTCGACTTCGAACAGCGTCATGTCGCGGCCGCCGGTGATCGAGATCAGCAGGCCCTGAGCGCCCCTCATCGAGGTCTCGTCGAGCAGCGGATTGGCGATCGCGGCCTCGGCGGCCGTCATCGCACGGCCCTCGCCGGACGCTTCGCCGGTGCCCATCATCGCCTTGCCCATCTCGCGCATCACCGAGCGCACGTCGGCGAAGTCGAGGTTGATCAGGCCTTCCTTGACCATCAGGTCGGTTATGCAGGCGACACCCGAATAGAGCACCTGGTCGGCCATGCCGAAGGCGTCCGCGAAGGTCGTCTTGTCGTTGGCGATGCGGAACAGGTTCTGGTTCGGGATGACGATCAGCGTGTCGACGCTGCGCTGCAGTTCCTCGATACCGGCTTCGGCGGTGCGCATGCGGCGCTGGCCTTCGAAGTGAAACGGCTTGGTGACGACGCCGACGGTCAGGATGCCTTTTTCGCGCGCCGCGCGGGCAACGACCGGAGCCGCGCCGGTACCGGTGCCGCCGCCCATGCCGGCGGTAACGAAGCACATGTGGGTGCCGCTCAGATGATCGTTGATCTCGTCGAGGCATTCCTCGGCCGCTGCGCGGCCGATATCCGGCTGCGAACCGGCGCCGAGACCCTCGGTGACGCCGAGCCCGAGCTGAACGATGCGTTCGGCCTTGTTCATCGAGAGCGCCTGCGCGTCGGTGTTGGCAACGACGAACTCGACCCCCTGCAGGCCCGCGTTGATCATGTTGTTGACCGCGTTGCCGCCGCCGCCACCCACGCCGAAGACCGTGATACGCGGCTTCAGTTCCGTGATGTCGGGCTTGTGAAGATTGATCGTCATGTTTTTCATCCTTTCTGATGCCGGATGCCGCCACACCCGGACGCGGGACGCGCCCGCGATTCTGCTAGAAACTGTCCTTCAGCCACTGGGTCACGCGGCCCAGTGGTCCATCGGTACCCGTCCCGGCGATGCGGAACGGACTTCCAAACTTCATGCTGCTCTGGTCGTTGTCGGCGACCTGTGGGTAAATCATAAGTCCGGCCGCCGCCGCGAATGCGGGGCTCTTCGCCGCAGCCGGCAGGCCGGCGACGCCGAGCGGGCGACCGATGCGCACGTTGCGCCCGAGAATGCGCCGCGCCAGTTCCGGCAGGCCGGTCAACTGGGCAGCGCCGCCGGTCAGCACCACGCGCTTGCCCACGACGCTCGAATAGCCGGACTTGTTGATGCGATCGCGCAGCATCTCCAGCGTTTCCTCGACGCGTGCCGCGATGATGCGGTTGAGCAGACTGCGCGGCACCTGGGTCGCCTGGCCGTTGTCCTCGTCGCCGATCGCCGGAATCTGGATCACGTCACGCTCGTCAGCGGGCGTTGCCAGCGCCGAACCCTGCATGACCTTCAGCCGTTCCGCGTCCTCGAGCCGGCAGGAAAAGCCCCGCGCGATATCCATCGTCACGTGATGCCCGCCGACCGGAATGCTGTCGGCGTGAATGAAGGCGCGGTCGGCGAAGATCGCCACCGAGGTCGTTCCGCCGCCCATGTCCACGCAGGCGCAGCCAAGGTCCAGTTCGTCGTCGACGAGCGCGGCGAGCCCGCTGGCATAAGGCGTGGCGACCATCGCCTCGACGCTCAGATGCGCCCGGTTGACGCACAATTCGATGTTGCGCAGCGGCGCGGAATCGGCCGTCAGCACATGCATGTTGAGGGTCAGTTCGTGCCCGATCATCCCGCGCGGATCGACGATGCCG
>JBAQHA010000569.1:0-3168 GCA_049288075.1 Oricola sp. | reverse complement strand
CGGCGGCTGATCACCCGGATGGTCGAGGACGTGATCGCCCGAACCAAGGCCAATCTGGAGCGGCGGAAGCCGTCCCACGTCAAGGATATCTATGCGGCGGGTGAGACGATGGCTACCTTTTCGCCGGAGATGGCCGCGATGGAGAAGGACCTGAAGGCGTTCATGTTCGCCAACATGTATCGCCATCCGAACGTGATGCGGGTGCGCGCGCAGGCCGAGGACATCGTGCGCGACCTTTTTTCCGCCTTCATGTCGACGCCGGAAAAGATGGGCGGCGTGTGGGCGACTCAGCTTTCGCAATTGGAGGAGCCGGCGCTGGCGCGGCGCGTCTCCGACTATCTCGCGGGCATGACTGACACCTTCGCCCTGGCCGAACACCGGCGGCTGTTTGACCACACACCGGAATTGCGATAGCCACGCCCCGCACATCGTGCGCCGGTTTCCGGAAGCAATCCAGGACAATGACCATGAACATCTTCACCGAGTTTCGCCATCGGGTCGTCAAGGCCGTCGAAGCGCTGGGCATCGTGGCAGCGGAAGGCGGCACGCTCGACTTCTCGAAGCTCGGCATCGAGCCGCCGCGCGATCCCTCACATGGCGACATCGCGACGAACGCCGCCCTGGTGCTGGCCAAACAGGCCGGGATATCGCCGCGCGAGCTCGGCGAGAAACTGGCGGCGAAGCTGTCCGAGGATCCCGATGTCGAGGCGTCGGGCATCGCCGGGCCGGGCTTCGTCAACCTGAAGCTGTCGGACGGCTTCTGGCGCAAGCAGCTTGCAACGGTGCTGGAAAGGGAGACCGATTACGGACGCTCCGGGCTCGGCGGCGGCATGAAGATCAACGTCGAATACGTCTCCGCCAACCCGACGGGTCCGATGCATGTCGGCCATTGCCGTGGCGCCGTGGTGGGCGACGCGCTGGCGAACCTGCTCGCCTTCGCGGGTTACGACGTCACCAAGGAATACTACATCAACGATGCCGGCGCACAGATCGACGTGCTCGCCCGGTCGGTGCTGCTGCGTTACCGCGAGGCGCTGGGCGAGGCGATCGGAGAGATCCCGGAAGGGCTCTATCCGGCCGATTATCTGGTTCCCGTCGGTCAGGCGCTGGCGAAGGACTATGGCGGCGGCCTGCTCGACATGCCGGAGGACGAAGCGCTCGCCATCGTCAAGAGCCGGGCGATCGACGCCATGATGGAGATGATCCGCGCCGATCTCGAAGCGCTCAACGTGCAGCACGACGTATTCTTCTCGGAACGCGACCTGCATGCCGACGGAGAGAAGCGCATCCGCACCGCGATCAACGAACTGACGCTCAACGGCCATGTCTACAAGGGCAAGTTGCCGCCGCCGAAAGGCCAGCTGCCGGAGGACTGGGAGGATCGCGAACAGACGCTGTTCCGCTCCACGGCCGTCGGCGACGATATCGACCGGCCACTGGTGAAATCGGACGGCGCCTATACCTATTTCGCGGCCGACGCCGCCTACTTCATGGACAAGTACAAGCGCGGCTTCGAGGAGATGATCTATGTCCTCGGCGCGGATCACGGCGGCTATGTGAAGCGGCTGGAGGCGCTGGCCCGCGCCGTGTCGGGCGGCAAGGTCAAGCTGACCGTGCTGCTGTGCCAACTCGTCAAGCTCTACCGCAACGGCGAGCCGGTGAAGATGTCGAAGCGCTCCGGTGATTTCGTCACGTTGCGCGACGTGGTCGACGAAGTCGGCCGCGACCCGGTCCGGTTCATGATGCTGTACCGCAAGAACAGCGAACCGCTCGACTTCGATTTCGCCAAGGTGACCGAACAGTCGAAGGACAACCCGGTCTTCTACGTTCAGTATGCAAGCGCGCGCTGCCATTCGGTTTTCCGCCAGGCGGCGGAGCAGTTCGGCGGCGAGGTCGTGCTCAATCCGCATGATCTCGACCTCCTGGCCGACGAATCGGAAATCGCGCTGATCCGCAAGCTCGCGGAGTATCCGCGCGTCATCGAGGCGGCGGCCCAGGCGCATGAACCGCACCGGATCGCCTTCTTCCTCTACGACCTCGCCAGTTCCTTCCACGGGCACTGGAACCGGGGCACAGACAATGACGACTTACGCTTTGTTAAGGTTAACAATCCACAATTGACGCGTGCCAGGCTTGGTCTGGTGCAGGGCGTTCTCAATGTGCTGCGTTCCGGACTGGCAATCGTTGGGGCTGATTCACCGGCTGAAATGCGGTAAACCCTGTCACCTTTTGCCCATAATGCGCTGGCATTGAGCGTAAACGGGGACAGAACCGTCCCATGGGTAAAGCGTATGGGGTAGTGGCATGACGGACGCAACCAATCGCAAGTTGGACGTCGACAGAGCCGACGACGGCGAGATCTCGCGCGACGATCCGCTGTTCGAGCTCTCGCAGATCATCGGCTATTCGCGTCCGGCGGAACGCCGCAGCCATGCCGACGAACCGGAGATCGACCTCGAGAGCGAACTGCTGCGGGAGCTGGAGACCTTTTCGGGCGTGCTTCCGGACGAACCCGAGGCCGCGCTCGAGCCCGAGATCGATTTTTCCGACGATGATTTCGAAGGGGCAATGGCGATGGAAGCCGCGCCGGCCCTCGAACCGCAGCCGTCATACGAGCCTGTCGCCGAATACGAGCCCGCAGCCGAGGAAGAGGCTGCGCCCGAGGCGGCATATGAGCCTGAGCTCGAAGCCGCCTACGAGCCTGAAGCGGAGATTGCCTACGAGCGTCAGGCCGAAGCGGCCTTTGACGTCGAGTCCGAAATGGAGGCCGAGGTCGAAGCGGACTTCGAACCGGCGGTCGAGGCCGAACTCGAGCCGGCTCCCGAGCCGGACCTTGAAACTGCTCCGGAATATGTGTCCGAGCCGGAAATCGAACCGGTTGCCGGGTCCGAACAAGAGCAGGAACCCGTGCCTGTCGCGCATTACGAGCCAAGCGCCGAGGTCGCGCCGTCCGATCTGGCCGCCAAGGCGGATTCGCTGGAAGCCGAGTTGATGGAGCTTCTCGGCGGGATCGGCGAGAAGGTTCATGTCCCGTGGACCGCGGAAGCGCCCCAGGCCGCCGCTCCGGCGATCGAAGAGGACGAGCCGGTCGCTGTCGAGCCGGTCGACACGTCGCCGCAGGTGCCGGCGTCGGCGCCGCTGTGGTTCGGCGCGGATGCGCCTGACGAC
>JBAQHA010000568.1:0-4294 GCA_049288075.1 Oricola sp. | reverse complement strand
GTATAGGCCACCGCCCCGCCTCCGACGCAGAGCAGTGCGACGAGCGCGAGAAACCCCAGACCGCCGCGCCCGCGGCGCACCGGCTCCTCGACATAGGCGGGCGGCGGCGACATGCGGCCGTTGCGCGGTGGGGCTGCTTGCGAACCCATCGTCGGGAATTCCGGCTGGACGAAGAGATCGCCGGCCAGAACGTTCTCGCCGGCTTCGTCCGCAACCACGGCCGGCTCCGGCCCGACGGCGGCTACCGGCCTTGCAGCCGGCATCGGGTCCGGCGCCATCAGGTCGCGCAGCGCTTCCTCGACCTCGGCGGCAATCGCGTCGCCGGCCGTGGAGCGGGCGCTGAGCGCGCTCCGGAAATCGGGAAATCCGGGCTCGGCCGCCGGTTTCGGGTCGTCCGGTCGCGCACCGCCGATCTCCTGCATCACTTCGTCCGTGTCGACGGAGTACGCGATTTCGTGCTGATCCTTCGCCAGAGCCGCCGCTTCCGCCTCGGTCTCTCGGATCGCCTCGTTGAGCTTTCCGATGCAGGAATGGACCGTCGCGTAATCCGGCGGCGGCGTGAGCCGGCGAAGATAGCGCGCGACGCCCTTGCGGGCGCGGCCATAGATGATCTCGCGGGTCGCCGGATCGCTGGCGTCCTGCTTTGCCAGGGCCTTGCGCAACAATGCCCGGATGTCGATCTCGCCGGAAATTCCGTCGCCGGCCCACTCGGCGGCGACAGCATCTTCGAAAGCCTTGTCCTCCGCCGCCGCCGATGCGGCGAGCCCGGCCGTCAGTTCGGTTTCGAACGCGGCGAGCGGATCGGCCTCGGCCGTTTCGGCCGGCTGGGACAGGGACAGTTCGGCCTCCAGATCGAGGATCGCATCCTCGAGCTGGTCGAGCTTCTGCGTTATTTCGCCAGAACTCGCGGAACGGGCTTCCAGTTGGCGCCGGACGGCCTTGCGCGCCCTGTCATAGGCGGCCGCCCTGTGCGAGGGCGCGTCGTCGGGCAGGCCCTGAACGGCCACACGAATGAAATTCGCAAATTCGGACACGAAATACAAAACCTCCGATGCCCGACGCGGGCGGTCACGCTCCTCCGATTCCGAGTGCGCTTTCTCCTCGCGGCGGACAGCCCCAACCCAAATTTTCCTTATGGCAATTTGACCGGTCAATCAAGGAACCGCCATCCGAACGCGAACGCACGCCGTTCGCCCGGATTGATCCCGATCATGGACCGCGGGCGCAAAACGGTTTCAGAATAGCCCTTGAAATTGCGGATCGCGATGTATATTCATGATCGCAAATATACGAAAACACGAATGTCACCGCGGGCCAGCCCGTGTGACCAACCCGACAGGATAACGACAATGCGTGCCACGCTCGCCGCCATCTCGTCCGCCATGGCGCTGGCCTTGATGACCTCAACGGCCTTCGCCGAAACGATCAAACTCGAACCCACGGCCGTCACGGACTGGAAAGCCGTCTATGCGCGCATCGAGGCGCGCGACCGCATTCCCGCCCGCGCCCGGCTCGGCGGAACCCTGGTCGAACTCAACGTCATCGAAGGCGACACCGTCGAAGCCGGCCAGCCGCTGGCGCGGATCGTCGACGAAAAACTCGACTTCCAGCTCAACGCGCTCGACGCGCAACTGCAGGCGCTGGAATCGCAACTTCAGAACGCCCAGAGCGAACTGACCCGCGGCGAGGAACTCCTGCAGCGCGGCGTCACGACGGCGCAGCGCCTCGACACCCTGCGCACGCAGGTCGAGGTTTTCATGAACCAGATCGATGCGTCCAAGGCGCAGCGGCGCGTGCTGGAACAGCAGGTGGCCGAAGGCACCGTTCTGGCCCCGATCGCCGGCCGCGCGCTTGACGTGCCGGTCGCGGCGGGCTCGGTGATCTCGCCGGGCGAAGCGGTCGCAACCATCGGCGGCGGCGGCATCTTCCTGCGCCTCGCCGTACCGGAACGCCATGCGGGCTCCCTGCGCGAAGGCGACGCCATCCAGATCGAAACCGACAAGACGACCGAGGGCCGGCTTGCCCGCGTCTACCCGCAGATCGAGAACGGCCGCGTGATCGCCGATGTCGAGGTCGAGGGACTCGATGTCGACTTCATCGACGCCCGCGTGCTGGTGCGCCTGCCCGTCGGCGAGCGCAGCGCCCTGCTGGTGCCGGCGAATGCGGTGGAGACATTTTCCGGCCTCGATTTCGTTGCGGTCCAGGACGGCGGCGACGCCGCAAGGCGCGCCGTGGTTCTCGGCGAGCATCACAAGATCGAAGGCGAAGACATGGTCGAGGTCGTGACCGGCCTTAATGCCGGCGAAGAGGTGGTGACCAGCCATGAGTGACGGACAATTCGACGGCAGCCTGGGAATCGCCGGGCGGCTCACGCGCGCGTTTATCATTTCGCCGCTGACGCCACTTTTCATCGTCGCCGCCCTTGCGGTCGGCATCGTCGCGCTCGTCTCGCTGCCGCGCGAGGAGGAGCCGCAGATTTCCGTGCCGCTGGTTGACATCCACATCCAGGCACCCGGCCTCAAGGCCGAGGACGCGGTCAAGCTCGTGACCGAGCCGATGGAAACCATCGTCAAGGGCATCAACGGCATCGAGCACGTCTACAGCCAGACCAGCGACGACTATTCGATGGTGACGGCGCGCTTCCTGGTCGGCACCTCGTCCGACACGGCCATCCTGCGCGTGCACGAGAAGCTGCGCGCCAACATGGACCGCATCCCCGTCGGCATCGCCGAGCCGCTGGTCATCGGCCGCGGCATCGATGACGTCGCCATCGTTTCGCTGACGCTATCGGCAAGGCCGGACACGAATGTCAGCGCCAACGACCTGACACGCATCTCCAGGGAATTGCGAACCGAAGTCGCCAAGATCGAGAATGTCGGCCTGACCTATCTCGTCGGCGAAGCGCCGGAAGCAATCCGCATCGCGCCCGATCCCGAGAAGCTGGCGCTGTACGGCATCACGCTGCAGCAGCTTTCGGGCAAGGTGCAGGCGGCCAACCGGACATTCTCCACCGGCACGTTGCGCGACAAGGGCGAACAGATCGACTTGGTCGCCGGCGAAACCCTGACCGCACCGGCGGAAGTGGCCAACCTGCTGATGACCGCGCGCGACGGCCGGCCCGTCTATGTGCGCGACGTGGCGGATGTCGAGTTCATTTCCGACACCGCGGACCAGATCGTGTCCAACGTCACCCGCGCCGAAGACGGCACGCTCGAGCGCTCCCCGGCGGTTACGCTGGCTGTCGCCAAGCGCGCCGGCGCGAATGCCGTGATCGTCGCGGAGGAGATCCTGGAAAAGGTCGAGGAACTGAAGGGGCACCTGATCCCCGACAGCGTCCAGGTGGAAGTCACGCGCGACTATGGCGAGACGGCGAACGAAAAGGCCAACGAACTGCTGTTCCATCTCGGCCTCGCCACCGTGTCGATCATCGCGCTGGTGCTGTTCGCCATCGGCTGGCGCGAAGGCATCGTGGTGGCGATCGTCATTCCGGTGACGATCCTGCTGACGCTGTTTGCCGCATGGATCATGGGCTATACGCCCAACCGCGTGTCGCTGTTCGCGCTGATCTTCTCGATCGGCATTCTCGTCGACGACGCGATCGTCGTCATCGAGAACATCGCGCGCCATTGGGGCCTGAGTCACGGACAGCACCGCATAGCGCGCGCCGTCGAGGCGGTCGCCGAAGTCGGCAACCCGACCATCGTCGCGACGCTGACGGTCGTCGCGGCGCTGTTGCCGATGCTGTTCGTGTCGGGCCTGATGGGCCCGTACATGAGCCCGATCCCGGCGAACGCATCGGCTGCGATGATCTTCTCCTTCTTCGTGGCGGTGATCGTCACGCCCTGGCTGATGGTCCGCATCGCCGGTGGCGCGCCGGTACACGACCATGAGAGCGGAAGCCATCAGCATGGCGGCAGGCTGGGGGCGCTCTACATGCGCTTCGCCCGCCCGATCCTGGCGACCAAGGGACGCAGCCTCGCCTTCCTGCTGATCACGGCAGGCCTGTCGTTCGGATCGCTCGCGTTGCTCTACACGAAGGATGTGACGGTCAAGCTGCTGCCCTTCGACAACAAGTCGGAACTCTCCGTCGTCATCGACATGCCGGAAGGCTCGTCGGTCGAGGCGACGGACGCCGTGGCCCAGGCGGTCGCGCGCACCGTGTCCGAATTGCCCGAAGTCGTCTCGCAGCAGACGCATGCCGGCAGCGCCGCGCCGTTCAACTTCAACGGCCTCGTGCGTCACTACTATCTGCGCGCGCGGCCCAACATGGGCGACGTGCAGGTCAACCTGACGC
>JBAQHA010000567.1:0-3601 GCA_049288075.1 Oricola sp. | reverse complement strand
GCCCTGCGCGAAGCGGCGGACTCGCTGGCGAGCCACGCGCGCGGCGCCTCGGTCGTCCGCGTCGTGCCGGCCTGCGGCCCCAATATCTGCGTCGTCTCCGTCATCAACGAGAACATGCCGTTCCTGTTCGACTCCGTGATGGGCGAGATCAACGACATGTCGCACTCCGTGCGCCTCGTCGTTCACCCAATCCTCGACGTGAAACACCACGGTGCCGGTTTCGAGATCGTCGACCGCGCCAAGGCCGGCTCCGGCGAGGACGGCACGGTGCGCACCAGCGTGATCCACGTCCTGCTGGAGGAACTGACCGACAAGGCCGCCAGCGAACTTCAGGAGAACCTCGTCGGCATCATCGACCAGGTGAAATGGGCGGTGCGCGACTGGCGCGCCATGCTCGACCGCGTCGACGCGATCATGATGGAGCTGAAGACGAAGACGCTGCCCGTCTCGCGCAATCAGGCCGACGAGGCGCTCGCCTTCCTCGAATGGCTGCGCGACAACAATTTCACCTTCCTCGGCATCCGCGAATACGACTATCGCGGCGGCGAGGCGCGCGGCCAGCTCATGCGCGCCGACCTGCCCGGCCTCGGCATCCTGTCCGACCCGGCCGTCCGCGTGATGCGCCGCGGCGACGAACCGGTGACGACGACGCCGCAGATCCGCGCCTTCCTGAATTCGAGCGACATCCTCATCGTCGCCAAGGCCAACATCAAGTCGAAGGTCCACCGCCGCTCCTACATGGATTACGTCGGTATCAAGAAATACGATTCCAAGGGCAAGCTGACCGGCGAATTGCGCATCGTCGGTCTGTTCACCTCCACCGCCTACACACGTTCGGTGGCGCGCATTCCCTATCTGCGCTCCAAGACTTCGGCCGTCATCAAGCGGTCGGACTTCGATCCCGAGAGCCATTCCGGCAAGGCGCTGATGAACGTGCTGGAGCACTATCCGCGCGACGAACTGTTCCAGATCGACGTGCCGACGCTGACGAAGAACGCGCTCGCCATCATCGCGCTCGGCGACCGGCCGCGCGTGCGCGTCCTGAGCCGCATCGATCCTTTCGACCGCTTCGTCTCGGTGATCGTCTTCGTCCCGCGCGACCGCTACAATTCCTCCATCCGCGAACGCATCGCCGACTACCTCGCCGAAATCTACAATGGCCATGTCTCGGCCTACTACCCGGCGTTTCCCGAAGGCGCGCTGGCGCGTGTGCATTTCATCATCGGCCGCCGCGAGGGCAAGACGCCGGAACCGAAGCAGGCGCAGCTCGAAACCGACATCCAGGCGATCACGCGCACCTGGGATGATCATTTCCACGATGAACTCGCCGCCGGGCACGTCAGCGTCGCCGCCCGCGCGCTACGCAATGCCGGCTTCCCCGAGACCTATCGCGACGCCGTGCTTCCCGCCCAGGCCGTCGAGGACCTGCAGCGCATCGCCCACCTGTCGACCGCCAATCCGATCGATGTCGATTTCTTCCAGCCGGTCGGCAAGTCGCACAAGGAAGCGGGATTGCGCATCTATCACTACGGCTCGCCGGTCGCCCTGTCGGAGCGCGTGCCGATCCTGGAAAACATGGGTTTCCGCGTCATCAGCGAACTGACCTACGCCATCGACGTCTCAGCCACGCTCGGCAACGTCGTCTGGCTGCACGAGATGCAGCTGCAAAGCCAGTCGGGCAAGCCGGTACCGATTGACGCCGCCGGCGTCATCTTCGAGGACGCCTTCATGTCGGTCTGGAACGGCGAGAGCGACAACGACCCCTATAACGGACTCGTGCTCGCCGCCGGCCTGACCTGCCGCCAGGTGACCGTGCTGCGCGCCTATGGCCGCTACCTGCGCCAGGCCGGAATTCCCTACGGCCAGGCCTACATGGCCGACGCACTGATCCGCCATCCGCTGCTCGCCCGGCAGCTATACGACCTGTTCGAAACGCTGTTCGATCCCGCCCGGCGCGCCGGCAGGAAGGAAGACCCGGAGGTCACGGCCAAGCACATCCGCGCCGCCATCGCCGACCAGCTCGCAGAGGTGCCGTCGATCGACGACGACCGCATCCTGCGCTCGATCCTGACCGTCATCGACGCGACGCTGCGCACCAACTATTTCAGCCCCGGACCGGAAGGCGAATTGCGCACCTCGCTCGCCTTCAAGCTCAATTCGCGCGCGATTCCCGACCTGCCCGATCCGAAGCCCTATCGCGAGATCTTCGTCTT
This sequence comes from Oricola sp., assembly GCA_049288075.1. Classification (GTDB taxonomy): domain Bacteria; phylum Pseudomonadota; class Alphaproteobacteria; order Rhizobiales; family Rhizobiaceae; genus Oricola. Next base: position 1,388 of record JBAQHA010000567.1, on the reverse strand, counting down.
CGGTCCGCAGGTCGAGGGCGTGCATCTGCGCTTCGGCCCGGTCGCGCGCGGCGGCCTGCGCTGGTCGGATCGCGCCCAGGATTACCGCACCGAGGTGCTCGGCCTCGTCAAGGCGCAGCAGGTCAAGAACGCCGTCATCGTGCCGGTCGGCGCCAAGGGCGGCTTCTATCCGAAGCGCCTGCCCGTCGGCGGCAGCCGCGACGAAATCTTCGAGGCCGGACGCGCTGCCTACATCATCTTCGTCTCGACGCTGTTGTCGGTGACCGACAATCTCGAGGGCGACAAGGTCGTCCCGCCGGCTTCGACCGTCCGCCTCGACGGCGACGATCCCTATTTCGTCGTCGCCGCCGACAAGGGCACGGCGACCTTCTCCGACACCGCCAACGCGATCTCTCAGGCGATGGGTTTCTGGCTCGACGACGCCTTCGCCTCGGGCGGCTCGGCCGGTTACGACCACAAGAAGATGGGCATCACGGCGCGCGGCGCCTGGGAGGCCGTCAAGCGGCATTTCCGCGAGATGGACAAGGACATCCAGTCCGAGCCCTTCACCGCCGTCGGCGTCGGCGACATGTCGGGCGACGTCTTCGGCAACGGCATGCTGCTGTCCGACAAGACCCGCCTGATCGCCGCGTTCGACCATCGCGACATCTTCATCGATCCCGATCCCGACACGGCGGCAAGCTTCGCAGAGCGCAAGCGCATGTTCGCGCTGCCCCGGTCGAGCTGGCAGGACTACGACGTCAGGAAACTGTCGAAGGGCGGCGGCATCTTCCCGCGCTCGCAGAAGACGATCACCCTGTCGCAACAGGCCGCCGACGCGATCCGGCTCGGCAAGACCAAGGCGACGCCGAACGAGATCATGACCGCGATCCTCAAGGCGCCGTCCGAACTGCTCTGGTTCGGCGGCATCGGCACTTACGTCCGCGCCTCGTCGGAATCCAATCTCGACGCCGGCGACAAGGCCAATGACAGCATCCGGATCACGGCGAAGGAAGTCGGTGCGAAAGTGATCGGCGAGGGCGCCAATCTCGGCATGACGCAGCGCGCCCGCGTCGAGTTCGGCCTTCACGGCGGCAGGTGCAACTCCGACGCCATCGACAACTCCGCCGGCGTCAATTCCTCCGACGTCGAGGTCAATATCAAGATCGCCCTGAAATCAGCGATGGACGACGGCAGCCTGCCGCGCGAAAAGCGCAACAAGCTGCTCGTCGACATGACCGAGAACGTCGCCGCACTCGTGCTGGAGAACAACTATCAGCAGCCACTGGCGATCTCGCTCGCCGAGCGGCGCGGCCTGTCGATCCTGTCGCTGCAGGCGCGGCTGATGGAGTATCTGGAGGAACGCGGCGCGCTCGACCGCGCGGTCGAGGTCCTGCCCGGCGCAGAGG
>JBAQHA010000566.1:0-1914 GCA_049288075.1 Oricola sp. | reverse complement strand
GTTCATGGTGGAGGACCTGTTCGCGGCCGGCCAGAGGGTCTTCGTCTACACCCATCTCGATCGAATGATCGTGGGAGGCGCCATTCCCCTTGCAGAGCCGCTGTCATTCGGCGCCGGAGCCGATGTCGGCACGGAATTGTTCTTCACCGCACGCGAGATGGGCATCGCCAATCTCGGCGGCGCCGGAACCGTGACGATCGATGGCGCCCGTTTTGCGGCGGCCAATCGCGACATCGTCTATGTCGGCCGCGGCGCCCGCGAGGTAACGCTCGAGAGCAATGACCCCGCCAATCCGGCCCGCTTCTACATGAATTCGGTACCGGCCGGCCGCGATATTCCCCACCGGCTGATCACCCGGGCGGAATCCAAGCCGATGGAACTTGGCGAGGAGAAACGGTCCAACAAGCGTACCCTGCGTATGTATATCCACCCCGAAGTCTCTCCCTCCTGCCTGTTGCTCATGGGGATTACCGATCTCACTGCGGGAAGCATTTGGAACACGATGCCGCCGCATCTGCACGAACGGCGCATGGAGGCCTATTGCTACTTCGACCTCGCCGGCGACGACCGGGTGATCCATCTGATGGGCCGGCCGGACAACACCCGGCATCTGATCGTCGCCGACCGCGACGTCGTCCTGTCGCCGGCCTGGTCGATCCACATGGGCGCCGGCACCGGCCCCTACGCCTTCGTGTGGGGCATGACCGGCGAAAACCAGGCCTATACCGATGTCGATCCGGTCGCCGTGAAGGAGTTACGATGAGCTTGGCCGCCGCCACCCTGCCCGACGACATCCTGCGGCGGCCGCTGCAAGCCGGCAGTCCGATCGTCTACTGGCGGCTCGGCGCGACGGGCGAAGCACGCTACGACGTGGCCGACCAGCCGATGCAGGGGGAGATGGACCCCTTCTTCTTCCTGACCAAGCACAAGAACTTCATTCCGCACGAATATCCCTGCCGGACGCAGTTCGCCGACGAGCGGCGCGGCAAACGCCCGCTCGTCACGTCGCCGCCCCTGGCGAACAGCGTGTGGCTGCCCTTCGCTTCGCCGCGCGTTGACCTGTCCGGTTTCTGGTTCCGCCCGACGGTAATCGGCACCTGGGCCGAAACGGCGATCGAAACCGCCTCGGCCGGACGGGCGCTGCTGCGGCTGCGCACCTGCGGTGGGGCGATCCTTTTCGTCAACGACCGCGAAGCCGGATGGATGGCGCCCTATGGCCGCAACCTCGAAACGGCCGAGGAATTCACTGTCGATCTTTCCCCTGGTATCAACAATATCCGTGTCTGGTTCGACGACCTGGCCGAGCGCGACGCGCGGTATTATTTCCAGCTCGACTATCTGAGCGGTCCGGCAGCCGGCCATGCCCTGCCGATCGCCGTCGACGCCGCGACTGCCGATGCAATGGAATCGGCGCTCGACGCAATGCATTTCGAACGCCCGGCCTACAGGACTGGCGAAGTGGCGCTTGCGACCGATGTGGCGCTGCCGGTCGATGCCCGCGTTTCAGTCGGGATCGAAGGCGACTTCATGTCTATCGACGAGCCGATGCTGATCGATTTCACGCTACCGGCCGGGGCGGTTCGCCTGGCAATTGCCGATGCGGCTGCCCTGCCGGCCGATTTCCGGCATTTCAAGGTTACTCTCGCCGTCGGCGATCACGCCGTCTCGCGCGTCTTCGGCGTCGAAATCTGCCATGCCGAGCGCCAGGGCGCCGCGCCGGCGACGCTTGCGGCGCGCATCGACGAGGCGCTCGGCGAGGTCGCGGGCCATGCCGAGCCCGACACCGTGCGGGCCCTCGCCCGCCTTGCCATCGGCCTCGACGGCGTAGCGACGGAAGAGATGATCGCCAGCGCACTGCCGGCAATCGAGGATTGCCACGACTGCGCCGATTTCATCCTCGTGCCGCTGCTATGG
>JBAQHA010000565.1:0-7559 GCA_049288075.1 Oricola sp. | reverse complement strand
TTTCTGATGGAAAAGCTGTTGAACGGGCTTTTCAGCAAGGGAGCCGCGCGCAATCGCCTGCAGGTCAAGCTTTTCGGCGGCGCCCGCGTGCTCGACGCACGCAGCGACGCCGGCGCGAAGAACTCCGAATTCGCGACGAATTTCGTCCAGAACGAGGGGCTGACGCTTGTCTCCACCAGCCTTGGCGGCTTTCAGGGGCGCCGGGTGGAGTTCGAGCCGTGCACGGGAAAGGCCCGCCAGAAATTCATCGGTATGGCGGTGCCCGAGCCGGAGCCAAAGAAGATTTCGAAAGAACTGGAGAGTGTCGGCGATGTCGATTTCTTTTGAGGATTTTGATGACGATGATGCATCGAAACCCCCGATGCGGACTGAGGCGGAGATCCACCAGACAGAGCTTGTGACGCTGCTGGTCCAGGAACTGGCGATGATCGCCGGCGAGATCGAGGATCTTCCGATCGGCGACGAGGAGCTTTCGCACCAGCAGATCATGGCGATCCAGAAGATCGACTTCTGCCGCCAGCGCCTGATGGAAGTCACCAAGATCATGCAGAACGCGTTCGGGCAGACCGCGCCGGCGACGCTGCACGATCTGGAGGAGATCCTGGTGGACGTCGGACTGGAGCATACGCTCGACGCCTTCCGCCGCGCGGGCTGAGGCCTGCCGCGGCGTTGCGCCGCTCGACAGTCCGGACACAAAAAAGCCCGCCGGTCAGGCGGGCTTTCAATTGCTGTTTCCGAGGCACGACGCGACTTCGTGAACCGGCGCGCTGTTGTGGGTGGTTTGTGCGGCCGCCGGCTTGATTCAGGGTGGGAATCAACCGTGTATCGGAAACATGACATTCCGTTGTCGGCGAGCAATCCTGGTGCTTCATGCGGCGGATGTGAGACCGCTCGGATTGCGATTGAATCCTAGGCTGTTAAAACCTAACCGGGCGTTAAACGGGACTGGCGGCCCAAATGGCTGCCATCTTGTCCATTTTCTCGGCAAATAGGGCGTCCAGCGGCAACTTCGGAAAGATTCGGGCAATATTCCGCAAATAAACACTATGGATTACGGTTTTGTTCGCGATCCGATATCCGCCGGCGAACGTCCCGTAGAAGGCAATTGTTCTTCGAAAGGTTAGCGAATGGTTCAAGGTTTTCACACCGCAGCGGCCGTTGCCGCGGACGAGCCGGACGAATTCCCGGAAGCCTCGGGGCAGCCTTCGCCGGCCGGTGGCGCCGCCGCCGCCCGGGACAGTGAAAGGCTTTCGCGCGCGGTCTCGCTCGTCGGTTCGCGGCTGGGCGATCTGTCCGTCAACATCGCGGACACCTCCGGAACGGTCTCCGACGTCGCCGGGGACCTCGCTCACGAAGCATCGGCGTTCCACGCGCTGACCGGCTCCTTGCGCCAGATCGCCGAAACCAGCGCCGACGCGTCCTCCGTCACGCGCAATGCTGTCGAGGCGGCCGCTTCGGTGCGCGACGGATTGAGCGATACGGCGACCTCGATCGAGAAGGCGCTTTCGGTCGCAATCCACGACATCAAGGAAATGGCGCAGTCCTCAAACGAGGTTTCCGGCGAGTTCGATGTCGTTGTCGGCCAATTGTCGGAGGTCTACGGATTCTCGGAATCGATCAAGGGCATTGCCACCGAAACGCAGATGCTTGCGATCAATGCCGGCATCATGGCCGCGCATGCCGGCGAGGCCGGCCGCGGATTTGCTGTCGTCGCCGAAGCCGTGCGCGAACTCGCCGGCCAGACCGAGCGTGTCTCGCGTGACATCATCACCCGGCTGCAGAAGCTGAGCGCTTCCGTCGACGTCCTGCAGCGCCAGAACCGTTCGCATGCCGAAAAGGCCGCCGCAGCGGTCGATCGCTCGGCGAGCATCGACGGCGATCTGCGCAAGTTCCACGTCTTCGGCGAGAACGTGGCCACCCTGACCAACGAGATATCGGGGATTTCCGATCCCGTCGAGCGCGCCAACCGGATCTGCGTCGACGTCCTTGAAAAGGTGATCGAGCTCGACCGTATGGCCCAGGAGAACGCCGGCAAGCTTGCCAACACGTCGGAGAAGTTCGACCAGCTCGTCTCGTTTTCCGAGGACATGGTCCTCCTCGTCGAGGAAAGCGGCATCGAGACCGCGGACACGCCGATCATCCGCGCCTGCATTGCGGCCGCTCAGGAAGCCGCGCGCATTTTCGAGCAGGCCGTCGACCGCGGCGTTGTCACCATGTCGGCCCTGTTTGACGAACGCTATCGTCCGATCCCCGGAACCGATCCGCAGCAGGTCCTGACCGCTTTCACGGAATTCACAGATCGGGTCATGCCCGCGATCCAGGAGGCCTTTCTCGATGTCGATCCGCGGGTCGTGTTCTGCGCGGCCGTCGACCGGAACGGCTATCTCCCGACCCACAACAACAAATATTCGCTCCCGCAGTCCGACGATCCGGTGTGGAACGCGGCCAACTGCCGCAATCGGCGCGTCTTCAACGACCGCACGGGCCTTTCCGCCGGCCGGAACACCAAGACCTTCCTGCTCCAGACCTACCGGCGTGACATGGGCGGCGGGCAGTACCAGTTGATGAAGGATCTGTCGTCGCCGATCTACGTCAAGGGCCGTCATTGGGGTGGCCTGCGCGTGGGCTTTTCGACCGGAAAGAAGCACTGACGGCCTGCCGGCTTACGGCCGGCGGTAATTGCCGAACTTCACCCACGAGCCACCGCGTTTGGAGGAATCGACGCAGGCCGCCACGAAGGCGACGCCCGCGAGGCCGTCCTCGATGCCGGGATATGTCACGCCCTCGGGCGCCGGCCTGCCGTCGCGCCTGGCGACGATCGCTTCCGCCGCTTCCGAATAAATCGTCGCGAAGCCCTCCAGGTAACCTTCCGGATGGCCGCCCGGAATGCGGCTCACCCGCGCCGCCGCCGCGTTCGCGCCCGCGCCGCCCCGCGTCAGAAGCCGCTTCGGTTCGCCGAGCGGCGCATGCCACAGGTAGTTCGGATCCTCCTGCGCCCATTCGAGCCCGCCCTTCGCGCCGTAGATGCGAAGCCGAAGCGCATTCTCGTTGCCCGGCGCGACCTGGCTGCACCAAAGCATGCCCTTCGCCCCGCCGTGGAATCGCATCAGCACATGGCCGTTGTCGTCGAGCGCGCGGCCGTCGACGAAGCTGTCGAGATCGGCGCAGAGCGCATCGAGTTCGAGGCCCGAGACGAAGCTCGCCAGGTTGAAGGCATGCGTGCCGATGTCGCCGGTCGAGCCGCCAAGGCCGGATCGCGACGGATCGGTGCGCCAGCCGGCTTGCTTCTGCCCCGTCTCCTCGAGCTTCTCCGACAGCCAGTCCTGCGCATACTCTACCTGCACGAGACGGATCGGGCCGAGCGCGCCGCCCGCCACCATGTCGCGCGCCTGCCGGATCATCGGATAGCCGGTGTAATTGTGCGTCAGCACGAACAGCGCAGCTGATGCCTCCACGGCCTTCGCCAGCTTGCGCGCATCGGCCAGCGTCGAGGTCAGCGGCTTGTCGCAGATGACATGAATGCCGCGCTTCAGGAACTCCCGCGCCACCGGATAATGCATGTGGTTCGGCGTCACGATGGCGACCGCCTCGATGCCGTTCTTGAGCCGCGCCTCGCGCTTGGCCATCTCCAGATAGTCGCCGTATGCGCGATCCGGCGCGATGCCGAGATCGGCGGCCGACGCCTTCGACTTTTCCGGCGTCGATGAAAACGCGCCCGCGACCAGTTCGTAGCGGTCGTCGATGCGCGAGGCGATGCGATGCACGCCGCCGATGAAGGCGTCGCGCCCGCCGCCGACCATGCCGAGCCGAATGCGTCCGGTCATTGTGGGGTCCTCCCGATCAGGAAATGCCGAGCATGCGGCGGATGGCGGCGTCGTCCGTGCCCGCGCCGGCGAAATCGTCGAAAGCCTTCTCCGTCACGCGGATGATGTGATCCCTGACGAACTGCGCGCCTTCGCGCGCGCCGTCTTCCGGATGCTTCAGGCAGCACTCCCATTCGACGACCGCCCAGCCGGAAAAGTCGTAAGCGGTCAGTTTCGAAAAGATGCCGCCGAAATCAACATGCCCGTCGCCGGGCGAGCGGAACCGTCCCGCCCGGTCGACCCAGCCCTGGTAGCCGGAATAGACACCTTGCCTGCCCGTCGGATTGAACTCCGCGTCCTTGACGTGAAACATCCTGATGCGCTCGTGATAGATGTCGATGTGATCCAGGTAGTCGAGGCACTGCAGCACATAATGCGACGGATCGTAGAGCATGTTGCAGCGCGCATGGTTGCCGACCCGCTCGAGAAACATCTCGAAGGTGACGCCGTCATGCAGGTCTTCTCCCGGATGGATCTCGTAGCAGACGTCGACGCCGCGTTCCTCCGCATGGTCGAGGATTGGTCGCCAGCGCTTCGCCAGCTCGTCGAAGGCGGTCTCCACCAGCCCGGCGGGACGTTGCGGCCACGGGTAGAGATAGGGCCAGGCGAGCGCGCCGGAAAAGCTCGCCATCGCGTCGAGGCCGAGATTGCGCGAGGCGTCGAGCGCCTTGGTCACCTGGTCGACGGCCCATTCCTGCCGGGCCTGTCGGTTGCCGCGCACCTGCGGCGCCGCGAAACCGTCGAAAGCCTCGTCATAGGCGGGATGCACCGCGACGAGCTGACCCTGCAGATGGGTCGATAACTCGGTGACCTCGATCCCGTTTCCCGCCGCCACGCCCTTGAACTCGTCGCAATAGTCCTTCGATGCGGCCGCCTTTTCGAGGTCGAACAAGCGCCCGTCCCAGCTCGGCACCTGCACGCCCTTGTAGCCGCAATCGGCGGCCCATTTCGTGATGCCTTCCCAGGAATTGAACGGAGCCGAGTCGCCCGCGAACTGCGCCAGGAACAGCGCCGGACCCTTAATCGTCTTCATTGGATTTTCCTCCCGTTGGACGCCGCGATCGCAATCTTTGCCGGGCCGCGTTCCGCCGCGATCCGGTTCAAACGATTTAGCCCCGTCAGAGAAAAGAATGATGACAGCGCTGTCAATCGGCGCGCGCGATTCCCGCTTCTTTTTTGCGCCGCACGCGCCATGCCGAAACCTGCGCGTGATCCGGGGAGCGTTCCTGCTTTCTTGGGTCAAGCGGCAGGGAGTGCGTTTCCGTGGCTGAACTGCCGCGAACCAAGAGGTAAGCGTCTACTAACCTAAAATTAAGGCATTTGCACAACATTTAATCAAATCCGGATTTGGTCATGACGACCCGGGGGCGGCCATGAGGGCGAATCCAGGAATTGGAGGACACCTTATGTTGGCGAAGATGCGCATTTCTCAGCGAATGGCGATCGCGGTTGCAGTACCCTTGATCGGCCTGATGCTCATGCTTGGAGCCGCGCTTGTCGAAAGCTATTCCAATTATCGGCAGATGCTTTCGGTTTCCGAGGTTGCAGGCGCGCTCGGCGATATCGGCGAACTGTCTCATCGCATGCAGATCGAACGCGGGCAGACCGCCGGTTACATTGGCGCCGGTGGCGGTGCGGTAACCGGTTCGTTGAAGGAAGCGCGTGATCTGACCGATCGGAAGGTGGTCCCTTTCCATGATGCCGTGAAACGGTTGCAGCAGTTCGGCGGCGCCGGGATCGCGGCCGAACTGGATGCTGTGGTCAAGGGCGTGGACGATCTCTCCGCGTTCCGCGCGCGTATCGACGCCGGGCAGGTCAGCGGGGCCGAGAACCTTGCGCACTATTCCGGACTGATCGACGCGCTGATCAAGTCCGGTTTCCATCTGTCCTCACTGGCATCCGACGGCGAACTCTCGCTGCAGATGACGGCGATGCTCGACCTGTCTCAAGGCAAGGAGTTTGCTGGCCAGGAGCGCGCCCTCGTCAATGGCGTGCTCGCCAGCGGCAAGATGGACGAGAAACAGTACCTGACCTTCAACCGGCTCGTCGCCCGCCAGGATATTCTGGAAGAGGTCGCCCTTGCGACCGAGCCCGACACCCACCGCGAAGAATACAAGGCATTGCTGCAGAACGTCGGTCTCGAAGTCGTCGCCGGCATGCGCGCCAGGGTCATGGACTCTCGTGATGACATTTCCGCCTCCGGTGTCGGCCGCGAGGACTGGTTCGAAAAAACGACCGCGCGCATCGATGCGTTGCGGGCGGTCGAACTGCGGATGGCCGATGACATCCGCGCACGCGCCGAAACGCTCGCTTCGGAGGCCTTCGCCTCGATGCTGAGGAATTCCGGCATCGGCGCGGCGATCTTCATCCTGGCGCTTGCGACAGGCTTCGCGATGGCCCGTTCGATCACCTCTCCGCTCGGCTCGCTGCGCTTCGCCATGGAGAAGCTTTCCGGCGGCGATATCGATGTCGATGTTCACGGCCAGGAGCGCAAGGACGAGATCGGATCGATGGCCCGCGCCCTGCAATCCTTCAAGGACGGCTCGGCCGAAAAGGCCATGCTCGAACGCGAAGCCGAAAAGACCCGCATCGAGGCCGAACACGCGCGCGCCGAGCGCGAAGCGGAGAAAGAGCGCCGCGATAGCCAGATCCGCCATGCCGTGGATTCCCTGGCAGGCGGATTGGAGAAACTGTCGCAGGGGGATCTGACGGCCTCGCTCGAAGGTCCTTTCATCGAGGAACTCGAAAAGGTCCGAATCGACTTCAACGCATCGGTCGGCAAGCTTTGCTCGACGTTCCAACAGATCAAGGACAATACCGACGAGCTGTTCGCCGACGCGTCGGAGATGCGCACGGCGGCGGACGATCTGTCGGAGCGCACCGAGAAACAGGCGGCGAGTCTTGAGGAAACGTCGGCCGCGCTTGAGGAACTGACGACGACGGTCAAGAGTTCGTCGAAGAGCGCCGAGCAGGCGACCGTCAAGGCGGCCGAGGCCAAGCGCGACAGCGACGAGTCGGCCTCCGTCGTCGCCGATGCGGTTTCCGCCATGACCCGTATCGAGGGGGCCTCCCAGGAGATCGCGCAAATCATCGGCCTGATTGACGAGATCGCGTTCCAGACCAACCTCCTGGCCCTCAATGCCGGCGTCGAGGCCGCGCGGGCCGGCGATGCGGGCAAGGGATTCGCCGTTGTTGCCCAGGAAGTGCGCGAACTGGCCCAGCGTTCCGCGGCGGCCGCCAAGGACATCAAGGAACTGATCGTCAAATCCACCCAGGAAGTCGAATCCGGCGTCCGCCTGGTGCGCAATACCGGCGAGGCGCTCGAGGGGATCGCCCAGGGTGTTTCGGAGATCAATGAGATGATCCAGAGCATTTCGCGCGCGAGCAGCGAGCAGGCGATCGGCTTGGGCGAATGCACAGTTGCCGTGACACAACTGGACGAGTTCACGCAGCGCAATGCGGCGATGGTCGAGGAGACGACGGCGACGACGCATCGCCTGTCGAGCGAGGTCGAGGAACTGGCGCGCCTGGTCGGCCAGTTCAGGCTCGATCGGTCCGGTCCGGCTGCATCGGGCAGGGACCAGGCGACGCTCGCGGCCTGATCTGCGAAGCCCCTTCGAACGGCGCCCTCAGCCACGCGAGGGCGCCGCTTCTTTACGGGTTGCTTCGCATCCCCTTCCTTCCCGCGTATTTCCC
>JBAQHA010000564.1:0-4481 GCA_049288075.1 Oricola sp. | reverse complement strand
CTTGCCGGCATCGTGGCGGTGGCCGACCCGATCAAGGAATCGACCGCGCAGGCCATCCGCCAACTGCACGGCCAAGGGCTGCGCGTCATCATGGCGACGGGCGACAACGAACGCACGGCGCAGGCGGTGGCGGGCAAGCTCGGGATCGACGAGGTGCGCGCAGGCGTACTTCCCGAGGCCAAGAAGGACCTGATCGATCAGTTGCGCCGCGACGGCCACAAGATCGCGATGGCCGGCGACGGGGTCAATGACGCACCCGCGCTCGCCGCCGCCGATGTCGGGATCGCCATGGGAACGGGCGCAGATGTGGCGATGGAAAGCGCGGGGATAACCCTCCTCGGCGGTGACCTGATGGGCATTGTCCGGGCACGCAAGCTTGCCCGTGCCACCCTGCGCAACATCAAGCAGAACCTGTTCTTCGCCTTTGCCTACAACGCACTTGGCGTGCCGATCGCGGCGGGGCTGCTTTACCCAATCACCGGCCTTCTGCTCTCGCCCATGATCGCAGCGGCGGCTATGAGCCTGTCCTCGGTCTCGGTGATCACGAACGCCCTGCGGCTCAGGCGGGTCGATCTTTGACCCCCGATCTTTGGCCCGAGCAGTTGCGCTATGAATGTCCGTGTCCGAACTGCGCTTACTCGGAGACTCCGAGACGCCTTCATCGTCCCAACATTCTCAACGTTCCGACCGATGACCCAATTGCGATTGGCGATGATCTCACTCTTCGCGTCTCGATCACCTTTTTGCCCCACCGGCAGTTGCCCAGTGTTTCTGATCGTTCAGGGCCGCTCAAATAAATCGGCGAAATCTGTCAACCTTGACGACGGGCAAGAACGGAGGACGGGCTGGTATTCAGTTACTATCCGATACCGCGATTTTCAGTTCCAGAACGGCCTGGCGCCGCTCGTTGCGGATAACGCCGATCGCGCGCTCGAGTGCAGCCGGCAGGTCGCGCCCGTGCTCGACGCGCTCGACATGGGCACGGCTCGCTTCGGCGATCTTCAGGTAGTCCGGCGCCGGTTCGAGCGAGGTCAGCGGCATGGTGTTCGAACGCACCGCCGCCCCTTGCGGATAGGCTCCGACCACCGAGCGCCGCACGGCATTCCACATGCCGTTGTTCTTGATGATCGTCAGGATCGGTAGCTCCAGCGCCTCGGCGATCTGGTGGCAGGCAATCGGATTAGCGAAAATGTAGGAACCGTCGCCGATGCAGGCGATCACCAGCCGGTCGCGGTCGGCAAGTTGCGCGCCGAGCGCCGCCGGCAAAGCCCAGCCGAGGCCGCCCGAGTGCGGATTGTTGAACATCCGGTTCGAACCGGCGAGTTGCATCGCGCCAGGCACGACACCGAGTTCGCCGAAGACCACGGCGCGCTCGTCCATCGCCTGCGACACGCAGAGGCTCATCCATTCCGCTGTCATCGGGCCGGCGCATCCCGCCTCCGCCTCCGATTGGGCCTTTGCCCGGCGCTCGCTTGTCCTTGACACGATGGCGTCGCGCCGCGCCGTGCTATCCGGGCCCGGTTCCGGCATAGCGCTCGCGAGCGCCTCGACAACGGCAAGCGGATCGGCCGCGATCGCCAGATCGGTCTTGTAGCCGCGCACCGGCATGCGGGCGAAATGCGGATCGACGCCCGCATGGATCGCCTTCACATCCTGCGACGGCGCATGCAGCAACTCGATCCACGGCACGCCGGAATCGAGCACGAGGATGACGTCGGCTCCTTCCATGGCCGCCTTCACGTCGTGGCCGAGGAACATAGGATCGGCGGACGCCATCACGTTGCGGATCGTGAACGGCTCGGCGACGCCGATCGCATTGCGGTTGCAGAATTCCGACAAGGCGCGGCCGACAGCGCCGTCGGTGTCGCTGCGTTGGCAGAGAATCAGCGGCGATTTCGCCTTTGCCAACCAATCGGCTGCCGTCTCGATGGCCCGCGGATCGGGAAACGCGCGCGTCGCGGCAGGTGTGCTCGAAAGAAGCCGTGGCGGCGTCTCGATAGGCGCCGTCAGCGGTTCGCGCGGCAGGCTCAGATAGACCGGCCCCTTTGGTTCGCTCGTCGCGAGCGCCACGGCGCGGGATGCCAGCGTCTCGCCCTGCTCCGGATAACGCATCTCGTAGTGGAATTTCACGACATCCGAGACAAGCGACGCCTGGTTGTACATTTCCTGTCCGTACTGGATCGGTGTCGCCCGGCTGCCACGCCGACCGGTCTCCGTGATCGGCGTGCGGCCCGACATGACGACGACCGGTACATTGTCGCTCGCCGCGTTGATGACGCCCATGCTCGCGTTGGCCAGGCCTACATTGACATGGACCATCACGGCCTGTGGTTTGCCGGTGACGAGATAATATCCATGCGCCATGCCGACGCTCGCCGTCTCGTGCGGCACCGTGATCGCCTGCGGCACCAGGGACGGATCAAGTTCCGCCAGCGCCTCGATGACCGGCGGAAAATCGGTCCCCGCATTAGCGAACAGATAGTCGATTCCGTTCGCCTTCAGGCCCATCAGTACGGACTCCGCACCATTCGCCGGCACTCGCCCGCCTTCCGTCCCCTGCGCGTTCATATCACTCCTCCCTAGCGTCGCCGCCGCCCCTGTGGCCCGTCCCTGAACAGGACTGCCGGGACTTTTCCTCATGTTTGCCGCCCCTAGCGGTAGTCATCATAAAAAATCTCATATATAAAGATTTCTGTTCGGTCCATTGGAATCCTTGGACCGCGAACGCATGGGAGGAAAAAATGCGTAAACTCATAGCCGCGGCGACCGTGGCTCTCGGACTCGCCTCCACAGGCAGCGCGCATGCGCAAAACGTCGGCATTGCGACGTCCAATCCGGGATCGCTATTCCACAACATCGGCACAGCGGTCGCCAGCGCCGCCAACGATGCCGGGCTGAACACGACGATCCAGCCGGCGACCAGCCCCAACCAGTTCATCCCCTACCTGAACTCCGGCGGCATCGAGTTCGGCGTCGCCAATTTGCAGGAAGTCAACTACGCGCTCACCGGCGAAGCCTGGTGGGAAGGCAAGAAGAATCCCGAACTGCGCATCGTCGGCATGCTGATGCCATTGGTCGAGGCGATCTTCGTGCGCAAGGACAGCGACATCATGACGGTCGCCGATCTGAAGGGCAAAGCAATGGTCGACGGCTATACCGCGCAGAACACCATCCTACCGCAGCTTGACGCGATCTACGCCACCGCCGGCATGAGCCGCGCCGATGTGACCCCGGTCAACGTCCCTTCAGTCGTCGGCGGCGCCGACGCCTTCATGGCCGGCGATGCTGTCGGGTTCATCTTCGCCCACGGCGCCGGCAAGGTGCGTGAGGCGGACGCCGCCGTCGGCGGCCTGCGGGCACTGCCCGTCGCCGATTCGAGCGACGCCGCGCTTGCCGCAGCGCGCAAGCACTGGCCGACAGCCTCATTCGTGAAGCTGCCCGCCGGCGCGATGCCGGGCGTTCTCGAGGACAACATCTATATCGCCTTTCCACAGGTTGTCTTCACCCATGCCGGAGTCTCCGACGACGTCGTCTATGCGATGACCAAGGCGATGCATGAGGGCAAGGCCAAGATGGTCGCCACCTTCCCGCCCTTCGGCGCCTTCAATCCCGACGAAATGAAGGGCGATCCCGGCGTGTCGCAATTCCATCCGGGCGCTCTGCGCTTCTATGAAGAAGCCGGCCTGAAGTAAGGCGTCCGACATGACCGCGAACGACAAGAGAGGGGCCGCATCGGGCCTCTCTCCCGACCTCTGGCGTCCCTTCGCCAATGCGCTCGCCTTCTTGGTGACGCTGACAGCGATCTGCTGGGCCCTCTCGGTTCCGCGCTTTCTGGGGCTCGGTTTCTATCCGCAGCAGTTCTTCGCCGCGATCCTCGCACTGACGCTGCCGATCGCGTTTCTGACGCTGCCGGCCCGCCGCCTGGAGGCGCGCGAGATCGTGCCGTGGTACGACGCGGTGCTGGCGGTTCTATCCTTTGCCGCGGTCGCCTATATCGCCGTCGGCTACCCGCAATTCGTCCTGCTGATCTTCTCCCGGCCGATCGAAGTCTGGCTGCCGGGCATCATCATCGTACTGCTAGTACTGGAGGCGCTGCGCCGTGCCACTGGTTGGGCGCTGGTCATCATCATCTGCGTCTTCCTGCTCTATGCGCTCTTCGGCAATCTCATTCCCGGACGTCTGCAGGGTCGGCCGCAGAACTGGCAGTTGCTGTCGGGTTACATGGCACTTGATTCCAACGGCATTCTCGGTCTGCCAATGTCCGTCGCGTCAACCGTCGTCGTGGCCTTCATCCTGTTTGGCACTCTGCTCGGCATCACCGGCGGTTCGCGCTTCTTCACCGACGCGGCGATGATCGGCATGGGTCGCTTTCGCGGCGGATCGATGAAGATCGCCGTCCTTGCATCGGCTCTGTTCGGCTCGATCTCCGGCTCCGCTGTCGCAAATGTCGTCGGCACGGGCGTGGTCACCATCCCGATGAT
>JBAQHA010000563.1:0-1532 GCA_049288075.1 Oricola sp. | reverse complement strand
GGATCTGCTTGCACGTCTTGCGGGGCGAGCAGGAGAATTCCTGCGCTTGCGCCAACGAGATGGCGCAAAGGCCCAGGATCGCGGCAAGCAGGGACGCCGCGAATGCGTTTGGCCGAGCAGCCGAAATGTATTCGCCCCTTGCCACCGCCCCCGTCTCCCTGGCACGATTTTCCGGCCGCATTTCACGGCCGGTTACAATCGAGCGTCCGATTTGAACACGGTGCTGTCAATGCAAGCCGTTGTATTAGCGCCAATTTCTCGCGGCCTCACAATTCATGCGGCGACTGTTTCGGGCCGAGACTGCTTGTGACCAAAACCGCTCCATCCCGGCCGCATTTGGGCGTCAGGGTTCGCCTCTCCGAAAAACCGGGATCGAAGGAGATTTGGAATGGCAGACTATCGCGAGCATTTCACCACACGGCCGGACCTGCACTACCGCGAAAGAAAAGAAGCCGGATATGCCGGTCCGCTGATCGCACTTGCCGTCATCGCGGTGCTGATTGGCAGCGTCTTCTTCCTGTCGAGCGGAGTCGACAATGCCGACATTGCTCCGGACACCGCAGCGCCGGCCGCAACGGCGCCCGCACCCGCGGCGCAATAGCGCGCAATGACGCGATTTCATGCACCGGATTGACAATTGGCGACGGATTGCCGACCTCCGGTGCATGAAACTCAAAGACGCGGAAATCCTGATCATCCCGGGCTACACGAATTCCGGGCCGGACCATTGGCAGTCTCGCTGGCAGTCCGGGATAACCACTGCGCGGCGCGTGGAACAGGCCGAATGGTCGAAGCCGGTGCGCTCGGATTGGGTCGACCGGATACGCGAGGAAATCGGGCGCGCCGAAAAACCGGTCGTGCTTGTCGCGCATTCGCTCGGTGTTGCGGCCGCCGTACATGCGGTACAGGAAGGGGCCGAAAACGTGAGCGGCGGTTTCTTCGTTGCTCCGCCCGATGTGTCCAATCCGTCGATCCGGCCGAAACACCTGATGACTTTCGGTCCCTACCCGCGCGACCCGTTGCCGTTCCCGTCCTTCGTGGTCGCGAGCCGGAACGACCCGTTTTCCTCCTTCGACGAGGCCGGCGACATCGCCACGGCATGGGGCTCCTTCCTCGTTGACGCGGGCGAGTCCGGCCATATCAACGCCGAATCCGGCCATGGCCCTTGGCCGGAGGGACTGATGGTGTTCGCAGAATTCATGAAACGGCTTTAACCGCAGAGAACGGTTGTCAGCCGTTTGTCCGGGGAAAGCGCGGTCCCAAAACAAAGCCGCCCGATCCAGGGAACGGGCGGCCGATCATTCAAACGCTTCGTAACCGACGCTGGCGGACGACCGCCGCGCGCCTTGCTCAGTCGTTCTTCACTTGCTCGATAGCGACCGGAAGCAACTCGTCCATGGTTCGGCGGATCTGGTGATCGGACTGCTCGACGCCTGCGGCGTCGAAATCGGCGCGAAGCTTGCGGAACACATCCTCGTCGCCCGCCTCCTCCAGATCGGACAGGATCACCTCCTTGGCGTAGGCTTCGGCCT
>JBAQHA010000562.1:0-4359 GCA_049288075.1 Oricola sp. | reverse complement strand
TTCGACATCCCCGTGCGCACGGAATATGTCCGGGCGCTGAAGCCGCTGCTCGATGCGGTTGGCCTTGAGCGGAACCTGACGATCATTCTCTTCACGCTCGACGAAACCGTCTATTCCCGCGAGCTCGCGCCGCTGGCGGGCGTCTATCCGGCATTGCGTCTCGGCCCGCCCTGGTGGTTCTTCGACAGCCCCGACGGCATGATGCGCTTCCGCCAGCAGGCCATCGAGACGGCAGGCATCTACAACACCGTCGGCTTCAACGACGACACCCGCGCATTCTGTTCGATTCCCGCTCGTCACGACATGGCGCGCCGGGTTGATTGCGCCTGGCTCGCTGGCCTTGTCTCCGATGGCCGCATCAGCCTCGACGAGGCGGAGGAGATGGCGCGCGATCTGACCTGCACGCTGGCGAAAAAGGCATACCGGCTGTGACGCCCCGCCTGACACGCCCCGCCGAAGCGCCGAAACCGGCCATCGGCGTCGTCCATCTCGGCCTCGGCGCCTTCTTCCGTGCCCATGGTGCGCTCTATCTCGAAGAGGCGATGGCGAAATCCGGTAGCGACTGGGGCGTCCTCGGCGTCAGCCTGCGGCATCCCGACCTGCGCGACCGATTGGCTCCACAAGACTATGCCTATACGGCCTGCGAACTGGGGCCCGAAGGCGAGGCGTTGCGCATCGGCACGGCGCTGGTCTCCATGCTCGTCGCGCCGGAAAACCCGCAGGCCGTGCTCGCTGCCATGGCCGATCCGAAGGCGAAAATCGTTACGCTGACGGTGACAGAGAAGGGCTATTGCCATGCGCCTTCCACCGGCAAGCTTGATTTCTCCCACCCCGACATCGTCAAGGATCTTGCCGACCCGGACCGCCCCGTCTCCGCGCCGGGGTTCCTCTGCCGGGCGCTCGATCGCCGTCGCAAGGCGGGTATCCGTCCGTTCACCGTGCTCTGCTGCGACAACCTGCCGGAAAACGGGCACATGTTGCGCGACATCGTGCTGGAACTGGCCGAACGCATGGATGCGGAACTCGCTCGCTGGATTGCGGCCGAATGCGCCTTTCCCTGCACAATGGTCGACCGCATCGTGCCGGCGACGACCGAGGCCGACATCGAGCGCCTTGCGCAACGCACCGGCGTCTACGATGCCGCGCCGGTAATGCATGAGCCCTTCCGCCAATGGGTGATCGAGGATCGTTTCGTCGATGGCGCGCGGCCGGACTTCGGCGTCGTCGGTGTGGAACTGGTCGGGGACGTGCGGCCTTTCGAGCACATGAAGCTACGCTGCCTGAACGGCACCCACTCAGCGCTCGCCTATCTTGGTTATCTCGCCGGCGCCGAAACGGTCGCCGAGGCGGTGGCCCGGCCGGCGCTCGCGGGCTTCGTGCATCACCTCTGGACAAACGAGATCATCCCGGTGCTGACGCCGCCGCCGGGCGTGGATCTGCACGCCTATGCGGATGCGTTGATGGCCCGCTACGCCAATCCGGGCATCCGCCATCGCACCTGGCAGATCGCCATGGATGGTTCGCTCAAGCTGCCGCAACGCTTGCTCGGCTCAATTGCCGAAAACCTCGCCGCGGGCCGCTCGCCGAAAGGCCTGTTTCTCGTCATCGCCGCGTGGATTCGTTACACGCGGGGCATTGGCGAGGATGGCCGGCCGATCGACGTGCGCGATCCTATGGCGGATC
Organism: Oricola sp.; assembly: GCA_049288075.1. Classification (GTDB taxonomy): domain Bacteria; phylum Pseudomonadota; class Alphaproteobacteria; order Rhizobiales; family Rhizobiaceae; genus Oricola. Next base: position 2,676 of record JBAQHA010000562.1, on the reverse strand, counting down.
GTCTGCGCGCGGTTTGGGAAAGGGGCGGCACGCTCGCGGAAACCGCCGCTGGCTATCTCGCGATTGGCGAAATCTTCCCTGCGGATCTGGCGCGAAATTCCGACATGCGACGGGGTGTCACCGTAGCGTTGAGCCGCCTGATGGATGTCGGCGCCGAAAAGGCCGCCGGGGATTTCAACATCGTCTGAGCGGCTTCGGTCGCGGATCAAGCGCATCCGGAAGACCGCATCGTCCCCATGAATGTGTTCGAAAAATTAATGACCCGTGAGTTCAATAAGGACTGGCGGCATACCGCAAAGATGGGATAGATAGGACGCAGTCGCCGATTCCGGGCGGCTTGATGCAAGGATATGGTCGATGTTGGGACTCTTGTGTGCGCTGCCCCTCGTGGCCGGATTTTTCACGGGATGCACGGAACCCTCTACGCTCGCAGTCGGCTATGTCGAGGGCGAATATGCGCTGATTGCACCCATCGAGGCGGCCGAAATCGAGACGGTCGATGTCAGGCGGGGTGACCGCGTCGAAACCGGCCGGGTGCTGGCGCGGATGGAGCGCCGCGACGCGGAGATCGCCGTCGCCCAGGCACGCGCCGCGCTCGCCCAGGCCGAAAGTCAGGTCGCCGATCTGCTGGTCGGCAAGCGGCCCGAGGAGATCGAGGTCGTCAAGGCGTCGCTCAATTCCGCCCGCGCCCAGGCAGACGAGGCACGCCGTATCTTCGACCGCCAGAAGGACCTCCTCGATCAGGGAATCGCCTCGCAGGCGACCTACGATCAGGCGTCGACAAGTCTCGAACTGGCCGAGGCCAAGGTTGCCGAACTGGAAGCCAATCTTGCCGTCGTGCAGTTGCCGGCCCGGCCGGACACGATCGCCGCCGCTCGCGCCGCCGTCGAGCAGGCCCGCGCCGCCCACGAGAACGCCCAATGGCGGCTCGGCAAGCGCACCGTGCAGTCGCCGGTTACCGGCACGGTGTTCGACGTCATCCGCAATCCGGGCGAGACGGCGGGTCCGCAGGCGCCGATCGTCTCGGTGCTGCCCGACGGAGCGACCAAGCTGCGCCTCTATGTGCCTGAAAAGGCGCTGACCGCGATCGCCATCGGCACCGAGCTTGAAATCCGCTGCGACGGCTGCAAGCCCGGCACGCATGCGAAGATCAACTACATCGCCGACGAACCGGAATTCACGCCGCCGGTGATCTACTCGCTCGATAACCGCCAGAAATTCGTCTATCTCGTCGAGGCCCTGCCGGACGAGTCGGCGCGCGCGCTCAAGCCCGGCCAGATCGTCGACGCCGTGATCCCGGAGAGCAACTAGTGGCCGCCATCGATGTCCGGGGCATGGTGAAGCGCTACTCCGGCCGCGCCGTCGTCGATCATGTGTCGATGAAGGTGGCCGAGGGCGAGATCTCCGGATTTCTCGGCCCCAACGGTTCCGGCAAGACGACGACCATCCGGATGATGTGCGGCCTGCTGACGCCCGACGAAGGCGAGGGCACCGTGCTCGGTTTCGACGTCATCCGCCAGGGCCGCCGTATTCGTCGCGAAGTCGGCTACATGACGCAGCGCTTCTCTTTCTACGAGGACCTGTCGATCGAGGAGAATCTCGATTTCGTCGCTCGGCTCTACGATCTCCATCCGGCCCGCGACCATGTCCGCGACACGCTCGAGGACCTCGGTCTGACGGCGCGCCGTCGCCAGCTTGCCGGACAATTGTCGGGCGGCTGGAAACAGCGTCTCGCGCTTGCTGCCTGCGTCATGCACAAGCCGAAACTGCTGTTGCTGGACGAACCGACCGCCGGCGTCGACCCCAAGGCGCGGCGCGAATTCTGGGACGAGATCCACGAGCGCGCCGCCGGAGGCATGACGGTGCTCGTATCGACGCACTACATGGACGAGGCCGAGCGCTGCCATCGCATCCATTACATTTCTCACGGCAAGGTCCTGGCGAGCGGCACGGTCGACGATGTCGTCAGCCAGGCCGGGCTGACGACCTATGTGTTGGAGGGAACCGGTCTCCCGGACATGATGCGCAAGCTCTCCGGCGCCCCCGGTGTCGATCAGGTGGCGCCCTTCGGCGCCACGCTGCATGTGGTCGGGCGCGACGGCGCGTTGCTGAAGCATACCATCGAGCACATGGCCCGCGACGGCGTGTCCGCGCGTCCGGGCATCACGAGCCTGGAGGATGTGTTCATCCAGCTGATGAACGAGCCGGCCGCCAAGCCGGAACAGAGACCAGGAGACGGGAATTGACGATCGCCGGTTTCTCGTTCCGCCGCCTTGGCGCGATCCTCGCCAAGGAAACGATCCAGATGCGGCGCGACCGCATCACCTTCGCCATGATGCTGGGAATCCCCCTGATCCTGCTGGTGCTGTTCGGTTACGCGATCAACAACGACCCCAAGCATCTCCCCACCGCGCTGGTGACGACCAGTCAGGACCACTACACCCGGGCTATGGTCACGGCGCTGGAGATGACCGGCTATTACCACTTCTCCCATGTCGTCTCGAGCGCCGAGGAGGCCAGACGCCTGTTCGAGAAAGGAGACGTGTCCTTCGTCGTCACTATTCCCTCCGATTTCGCCCGGCGGGTGCAGCGCAACGACCATCCGCGGATCCTGATCGAGGCCGACGCGACCGATCCGGCCGTCGCCTCCGGCGCGGTATCGACGCTCGGCACGGT
>JBAQHA010000561.1:0-2469 GCA_049288075.1 Oricola sp. | reverse complement strand
CGGCCCGGCGCTGCAATTCGCCTTCGCCGTTTTCCTGTTCGGCGTCGCCTGGCGGCTCGCCTGGCTGCTGTTCCTCCCCGGCGCCAGCGACAAGTCGGTTGCCCGTCCCGGCGCACCCTCCGCAGTCAGCGCGGCGATCAAGGGCTTCGCGCGGCACATGTGGCTGCCCGGCCCGGTCACCCAGTCGTCGATGTTCGCGCTGGTCAACGGCTACGTCTTCCATATCGGCCTGGCGATCATCGTCTTCGGCTTCGGCCCGCACATCCTCGTCATCGACGGGCTGTTCGGCCTGCACTGGCCGAACCTGCCTTCGGGCATGATCCAGCTCGTCTCGGTCATCACGCTCGCCTCGCTGGTCGCAGCACTGGTGCGCAGGCTGACCAGTCCGGTGCTGCGGCTGCTATCGACGGCCAACGACTATTTCTCATGGCTTGTGACGATCACCCCGGTCGCGACCGGCCTCGTCGCCGTCAGCCATCTCGGCGCGCGCTACGAGACGCTGCTCGCCATCCACTTGCTCAGCGTCGCCGCGCTCTTGATCTGGTTCCCGTTCGGCAAGCTGATGCACGCCTTCCTCGTCTTCCTGACCCGTACCCGCACCGGCGTCTTCTACGGCCGCCGCGGCGTCGAAATCTGAGGGGTATGACACTATGAACGAACGCATCGTCGTCGACCCCATCACCCGCATCGAGGGGCATCTGCGCGTCGAGGCCGAAAGGGCCGCCGACGGCTCGATCACCAGCGCCTGGTCCTCCGGCACCATGGTACGCGGCATCGAGCTGATCCTGCGCGGCCGCGACCCGCGCGAGGCCTGGGCATTCGCCCAACGCATCTGCGGCGTCTGCACGCTGGTGCACGGCATCGCCTCGGTGCGCGCGGTGGAGAATGCGCTCGACTACAAGATCCCGCCGAATGCACAGCTGATCCGCAACCTGATGATCGCGGCGCAGTATGTGCACGACCACGTGATGCATTTCTACCACCTGCATGCGCTCGACTGGGTCGACGTCGTCTCGGCGCTGAGCGCCGATCCAGCGGCGACCTCGCAGCTGGCGCAGTCGATCTCGTCCTGGCCGAAATCGAGCCCGGGCTATTTCGCCGACACGCAGAAGAAGCTGAAGGGCTTCGTCGAGGCCGGCCAGCTCGGCATCTTCGCCAACGGATTCTGGGGCAATCCCGGATTCAAGCTGCCGCCGGAGGCCAACCTGATGGCGGTGGCGCACTATCTGGAAGCGCTCGCATGGCAGCGCGAGGTCGTGCAGATCCACACGATCTTCGGCGGCAAGAACCCGCATCCGAACTTCCTTGTCGGCGGCGCGCCCTCGCCGATCAGCGTCGAGTCCACGCAATCGAGCGGCCTCTCGGCCACAGCCGTCAACATGGCGGGCCTCGGCCAGGTGAAGTCGGTCATCGACTCGATGAGGGCCTTCGTCGAGCAGGTCTACCTGCCCGACACGCTGGCGATCGCGTCCTTCTACAAGGACTGGTTCGCGCGCGGCGAAGGCGTCGGAAACTTCCTCACCTTCGGCGACTTCCCGGAAACCGGCACGGACGATCCGTCGAGCTGGCTGATTCCGTCCGGCGCGATCCTTGGCCGCGATCTCTCCGTCATCCATCCGGTCGACCTGAACGATCCGGCGCAGGTGCAGGAATTCGTCTCGCACTCCTGGTACGATTACGGCGGCGGCAAGGACGCGGGCCTGCACCCCTATGACGGCGAGACCAACCTGAACTACACCGGCCCGAAGCCGCCCTACGAGCAGCTCGACGTCGAGAAGAGCTACTCCTGGCTGAAGTCGCCGCGCTGGAAGGGCAACGTGATGGAAGTCGGCCCGCTGGCGCGCGTGCTGATGCTCTACGCCAAGGGTCACGAGCCGACGAAGGAACTGGCCGGCATGGCGCTGTCGAAGCTCGACCTGCCGCTGGAAGCCATGTTCTCCACCATGGGCCGCACTGCGGCGCGTACGCTCGAAAGCAAGATCATCGTCGACCAGATGTCGATCTGGTACGACAACCTGATCGCCAATCTGAAGGCGGGCGACCAGTCGGTGCACAACCCGGAGAAATGGGAGCCCTCGACCTGGCCGAAGGAGGCCCGCGGCGTCGGCTTCATGGAGGCCCCGCGCGGCGCGCTCGCCCACTGGGTCGTCATCAAGGACGGCAAGATCGACAACTACCAGGCCGTCGTGCCGTCGACCTGGAACGCCGGACCGCGCGACGACAAGGGGCAGCCGGGACCCTACGAGGCGGCGCTGATGGACCGCCACACGCTTTACGATCCGAAGCAGCCGCTGGAAATCCAGCGCACCATCCACTCGTTCGACCCGTGCATCGCCTGCGCCGTTCACGTCGTCGATCCGGAAGGCGAGGAACTGATGAAGCTGCAGGTACGATAGGCGAAACACGCCGGAGGAATGGCCATGAACGCTCCCGTCAATGTCGATGCCGCCAGAAGCGTGTTTCTCAGGC
>JBAQHA010000560.1:0-1737 GCA_049288075.1 Oricola sp. | reverse complement strand
GCCATGGGACGTTCCTTTCCGTTGTCGCTGTCATAATGCGCCGCAGGCGCTACTGCTGGTCCGGAACCGGTTTCGACAAGCTCAACCTAACCTGGACAAGCCAGAACCAAAAAGGGTATCTGGCCTGCATGAATGAGATACTTGGTGTAAAATGGCCTCGACACTGATAGTGAGCGAGGTGAGCAATGGCCTTTGCACTGATGACCGAGAGATACGCTGGCGAGATTGCAGGCGTGTTGTCGTGCTATGACCGCGTGATTCTGAGTGGTAACCTGGAACCGTTGTGTTACGCCAAAGGGATGACCAGGTTCCTCTATGGCCGTGGGATCCGCATCTTTGACTACGGCAAGCAGTTTGCTGAGCCGTTGCGCGATGCGATTCGGACGAATGCGGAGGAGATAGCTCAGGCTCATGGACTGGAGATTGAGTTCATTCGCAAGCAGGACTCGTTTCGCAAAGAAGATCGCATCCAGCAGGTTCTGGCTGAGCGCGGCGACCATCCTGGGTTGGTACATATCTTCTCGGCCATGGAACGGTGTCAAGCCTATCGGCCTTGGCATGACAAGCAGAGTGGTCATACCTACGTCAAAGCTGAGCAAAGCAAGTGCTTGCACTACTACTTCTACCTGATTGACCCGGAATTGGGTCTGTGTTATCTGCGAGTGCCAACCTGGTGTCCATTTCGCCTGCAGTTCTACTTCAACGGCCACAATGCCTTGGCGGCCGCACTGAAGGGAGAAGGCATTCCCTTTCAGTTGGCAGACAATGCGTTTCTGTCCATCGCCGACTTTGAACGTGCCAACCAGTTGGCGGCTGAGCTAGATGTCAAAGCCTTACACGCCAAACTGGATGCCTATGCCATCCAGTATTGCCCAGTGGTGCAAACCCTCGAGTTGAGCTACTACTGGAGCATCATGCAAGCAGAATATGCCACGGATGTGGTCTTCACTACTCAGGCCACGGTACAAGCGATGTTCCCTCACCTGCTAGAAGCACTTATCCAAGCAGTGCAACCTGCTGACATAGCAACCTTCCTGGGTCGCAAACTACATGGTAACTTCCAAGGTGAGATGGGCAACCGCTATAATCAACGCTGGCTTGGGCGGCGTATCAAGCACCAAATGGGACCAGTCTCCATCAAGCTGTATGACAAGTTCAACCAAGTGCTGCGCATCGAGACCACGGTCAACGATGTGGCCTTCTTTACACAGTATCGAGAGGTAAGCCATCGTGACGGCACCACCTCGATGGAGTATGCTCGCATGCAGAAGACCATTTACAGCTTGCCGCCCTTGGCAGAAACCTTGCAGGCCGTCAACCGTCGCTACCTCAAGTTCATTTCGGCCATCGAAACGCCTGAAGCCGGCGTCGACAAGCTCCACCAGTTAACCGAGACTCAGCAAGATGACAACCATCGCTACAAAGGCTTTAATCTCCTCTCAGAGGAGGACTCCTCTTTGTTCCGCCTCTTGCTCAGCGGCGAATTCGTCATCAGCGGTTTCTCCAACAAAATCCTGCGCACCCGGCTGCCTCACAAGAACTCAAGCCAGATCACCCGTCTGCTCAAGCGTCTTCGGGTCCACGGTCTCGTCAAACGTGCTGGCAAGCGCTATCGCTACTATCTCACAGATTTCGGTTGCCAGGTGGCTACTTTGTCCCTGAAGCTCCGTGAGATGGTTGTGATCCCGGCCCTTGCCCACGACCGGTTGCCATGATTCCTTGCTCTATGTGCAAGAA